>NZ_JBVJJA010000025.1:0-111266 GCF_055586005.1 Micromonospora sp. NPDC051924 | reverse complement strand
GGAGTGACAAACCTTGATACCGGAACTCCGCTTCTCACTCTCTGATCAACACACCCTTGACCGGCCTCTCCCACGCCTAACTGAACGGCGTTGGGGCTAGTCCCCGGCGGCCATCTCCAGCATGGAGGTGGGCACCGGGACCTCCTCGAAGCGGAGCACGCCCTCCGGCACCATCCAGCTCATCACCCGGGCGACCAGCTGCCCGGAGCTCACCGCGGGGTCGTTGGCGTACAGCTCGCGAGCCATCTGCGGGTCCACCGAGAGCACGGCGAAGCCGCGCACGGTCGGGTCGTCGCCGCCGAGGAGCGGGCCGGCCGCCAGGACGGCTCCCTGTTCCACCAGCCCGGCCTGGTGGGCCAGGTGCGCGTCCCGCAACCGGTCGGCCGCGTCCCGGGGCAGCTCGGGCGGGTCGTCCGGACGCACCAGGAGGACCACGGTGTGCTGGTCGAATCGCATGCTGCCAGCGTAGGGCGCGAACCGGGTGGAACCGGGCTACTCGGCGGTCCGGGCCCGTAGCGCGCGGATCGACCAGTCGAGCACCGGGGCCAGGCTTTCGCCCCTCGACCAGCCGTTGACCACGGAGAGCAGGTGCAGGTACCGCTCCCGGCGCGGGTCGTTCGCGGATTCGAGCCGGGTCAGCAGCCGCCGCCGCAGGTCGGCATCGTCGGGGCGGCCGCAGAGCCGAGCGTACCGGGCGGTGACCGTGGCGACGGCCGGGTCGGCGGCGGGGGAGAGCGGGTCCACACCGGCGGCCAGGGCCGGTTCGACCTGGTCCCGGGCGATCGCGACCGCGTCGGGGTGGACGCGCGTGTGGCCGGCCCGGTCCGCCGCGTGCTGCTCCGCCATCCGCCGCAGGCCGGCGCGGAACTCCGGGTCCCGGGACAACTCGGCCAGCTCCACCCACGCTTCGACCTGCTGGACCTCGGCGTTCTCGGGCAGTTCGGGGGTCAGCGACCGCCGGATCCCGACGAACCCGGCGTCGGCGTCCAGGCCGGTGAAGGCGGCGTCGAGGAACTCGTCGATCATCCGCCGACGCTCGTCGTCGGAGAGCCGGGCCAGTCTGTGCATGAGCTCCATCTCCTCGGGGGTGGACCCGCGCCGGGCAACGGCGGTCAGCACGGCGCGGCGCAGCCGCAGCACCCGGATCTGCGTCGCCAGTGCCTCGGCGTGCGCTGCCGCGACCTCGGCGAGCGGGACCTCCCGGTCCACCACCCGGCGGATCGTGGCCAGGTCCAGGCCCAGGTCGCGGAGGGTGCGGACCAGGTCCAGGCGGGCGACGGCCTCGACTCCGTAGCGGCGCCGGCCGGTCGGACCGCGATCGGTCGGCGGCACGAGGCCGCGGTCGGACCAGAACCGGATGGTCTTGACCGTCAGCCCGGTCCGCCGGGCCAGGTCGCCGATCGAGTAGCGGGGCTCGCCGTTCATGCCCTCACCCTCGCTCCTCCACCAGGGGGAGGTGCAAGTCGCCGGCGCGCCGAAAGATCGACGAGCCCGAGTTAGGTATGCCTAACCTGCTCCGCTAAGGTAAGGCGAACCTAAACAAAGGGACGGGAGACCCGTTGACCACCGTCGCCGTCCGGCCCGAGCGGGCCGGCACGCCGAGCCGCCGAGCCGCCGGCCGCCGCCTCGCGGTCGTCCTGGCGGCGGCGCTGCTGCTCGTCGCCGTCCTGCTGGCCAGCCTGGCGCTCGGCAGCCGTCCGTTCGCCCTCGGGGAGGTGTGGGGGGCGCTCACCGCCCCGGACGGCGGCCAGGCCAGCACGGTGGTCCGGGAGCTGCGGCTGCCGCGTACCGCGCTGGGGCTGGTCGTCGGGCTCGCCCTCGCCCTCGCCGGGGTGCTCTTCCAGGCCGTCACCCGCAACCCCCTCGCCGAGCCACGCATTCTCGGCGTCAGTGCCGGCGCGTCGTGCGGAGTGGTGCTGGCCATCGCCGTCTTCGGCGTCGGCACCCTCACCGGATACGTCTGGTTCGGTGTCGCCGGCGCGCTGCTCGCCGGCCTGCTGGTCTTCGCCGTGGCCAACCGCACCCGCGAGGGCGCCAGCCCGGTCACCCTCGCGTTGGTCGGCGCGGCCCTCGACGCCAGTCTCGGCGCCATCGTGTACGCGCTGCTCAGCATCGACGCCCGCACCTTCGAGGAGTACCGCTTCTGGGTGGTCGGCGGGCTCACCGGCCGGGACGTCGGCGTCGCCGGGCAGGTGCTCCCGTTCGTCCTCGCCGGCACCGTGCTGGCCGTGCTGGTCGCCCGAGGCCTCGACGCGCTCGCCCTCGGCGACGACGTCGCCACCGGCCTGGGCCACCGCACCGCGCTGGTCCGCCTCGGCGCGGGTGTCGCCGCCGTGCTGCTCACCGGCGCCGCCGTCGCCGCCGCCGGGCCGATCGCCTTCGTCGGGCTGGCCGTGCCGCACCTGGCCCGGGCCCTGGTCGGCGCCGACCACCGGTGGACCCTGCTGGTCGCCGGGCTGCTCGGGCCGGCGCTGCTGCTCTCCGCCGACATCGTCGGCCGGCTCGTCGCGCCACCCGGGGAGGTCCCCGCCGGCATCATCACCGCGCTGATCGGCGCCCCGCTGCTCGCCTTCCTGGTCCGCCGCGCCCGGGTGGTGACCGCATGACTGCGCCGACCGTCACCCTGCCCGGGGGGTCGCTGCTGCGGCTCGGGCCGGTCACCGTCCGGGTCCGCCGCCGGCCGGTGCTGGTCGCCGCCGTCCTGCTCGTGCTCCTCGCCGCCGCCGTCGTGCTCAGCCTCTCCCTCGGCACCCCGTACGTCGCCCCGGCCGACGTGGTGCGCGCGCTCTCCGGTGCCGGCACCCCGTACGACCTGGTGGTGCGGCACCTGCGACTGCCCCGCGCGGTGCTCGCGGCGCTGGCCGGCGCGGCGTTCGGCGTGGCCGGCACCCTGATCCAGAGCGTGGCGCGCAACCCGCTGGCCAGCCCCGACGTCATCGGCGTCACCCAGGGCGCCGGACTGGCCGCCACGGTGGCGCTCACCGGCGGCGCGGCGGCGTTCCTGGTCGCCCCGGCCGCCCTGCTCGGCGGGCTGCTCGCCGCCGTGCTGGTGTTCGCCCTCGGGGCCCGGCACGGCCTGGCCGCGCAACGCTTCGTACTGGCCGGCGTGGCGGTGGCCTTCGCGTTCCGGGCGCTCACCGAGGTCGCCATGCTCGCCGCCGACCCGATCGACGGGCTGCGCGCCCAGGTCTGGCTGATCGGCACCCTGGCGGGCAAGGGCTGGACCGAGGCGGCCTGGATCGCCGCCACCCTCGCCGTCCTGCTGCCGGTGCTGCTCTGGGCCGGCTGGGCGCTGCACAGCGCCGCCCTCGACGACGACACCGCCCGGGGCATCGGACTGCGCCCGGTGGCTCGGCGGATCGGCCTGGCCGGCGCCGGTGTGCTCGTCGCCGCCACGGTCACCGCCCAGGTGGGTGCGGTGGACTTCGTCGCCCTGGTCGCGCCGCAGGTGGCCCGCCGACTGGTCCGCGCCGAACGGCCCCCGCTGCTCTGCGCGGCCCTGCTCGGGGCGCTGCTGCTGGTGCTGGCCGACCTCGCCGGCCGGCGCCTGCTCGCCCCCACCCAGCTGCCGGCCGGCGTACTCACCGCCGCCATCGGCGGCCCGTACCTGATGTTCCTGCTGCTGCGGACCCGAGGGAGGCGGTCGTGACCGCGTTGCTGTCCACCCGCGACCTGGTCGTCGGCTACGAGGGCCGGACCGTCCTGGACGGGCTCGACCTCGACCTGCCCGCCGACGCGTTCACCGTCATCGTCGGGCCGAACGCCTGCGGCAAGTCCACCCTGCTGCGGACCATGGCCCGGCTGCTCACGCCCCGCCACGGCGCCGTGCTGCTCGACGGTACGGCGATCCGCGACCTGCCCACCCGCGAGGTGGCCCAGCGCCTCGGCGTGCTGCCGCAGAGCCCGCTGGTGCCCGAGGGGATCACCGTGGCGGACCTGGTCGGCCGGGGCCGGCAGCCGTACCAGCGCTGGTGGCGGCAGTGGTCCGCAGCGGACGGCCGGGCCGTCGAGGAGGCCATGACCCTGGCCGACGTCGCCGGGCTCGCCGACCGGTCGGTGGACACCCTCTCCGGCGGCCAGCGCCAGCGGGTCTGGATCGCGATGACCCTCGCCCAGGACACCGAGGCGCTGCTGCTGGACGAGCCCACCACCTTCCTCGACCTGGCCCACCAGGTCGAGGTCCTCGATCTGCTGCACCGGCTGCGCACCGAGCGCGGCCGGACCGTGGTCGCCGTGCTGCACGACCTCAACCAGGCCGCCCGGTACGCCGACCACCTGGTCGCCATGCGCGACGGCGCGGTGGTCGCCGCCGGCCCGCCCCGCGAGATCCTCACCGCCGACCTGGTACGGGACGTCTTCGGGCTCGATTGCGTGGTCGTGCCCTGCCCGGTCACCGGCGCCCCGCTGGTGGTCCCCGCACTCACCCAGACCGCGGCCGCACCGGCCGCCGTGCCGGCCCCGGCCGGCTCCTCCGTCGGCGACGCCTGAGCGGGCGCCGACTTCGTACCTGAACGAAAGGAACCTGATGCGTCGACTCGCCGCCGCTCTCACCGCGGCCCTCGCCCTCGGCGTCGGCCTCACCGCCTGCGGGGAGAGCGATCCCGTTGCCGGTACGGCCACCGGCCAGACCCGGGAGATCACCCACGCCATGGGCACCACCAAGGTGCCCGCCGAGCCGAAGCGCGTGGTGGTGCTCGACACCGACAAGATCGACACCGCGCTGTCGCTGGGCGTCACGCCGGTCGGCGCGGCGACCGCCGGCGAGGCGAAGAGCTGGCCGACCTACTTCGGCGCGGAGAAGCTCACCGGCATCAAGGAGGTCGGCGTGCTCACCGAGCCCGACCTGGAGGCGATCACCGCGCTCAAGCCGGACCTCATCCTGGGCAGCAAGTTCCGCCAGGAGAAGTTCTACGACGAGCTGTCCGCCATCGCGCCGACCGTGTTCACCGAGAAGGTGGGCGTCACCTGGAAGGAGAACTTCCTCCTCGACGGCAAGGCCCTGGGTCGCGAGCAGCAGGCCCATGACCTGCTCGCCGCGTACGAGAAGCGGGCCAAGGAGTTCGGCGCTTCGCTGGGCGACGCCGCATCGCGGAAGATCTCCATCGTGCGCTTCATCCCTGGCAACATCCGGGTGTACGGCCCCGAGTCGTTCTCCGGCATCGTGGTCGGGGACACCGGGCTGGGTCGCCCCGAGCGGCAGCGCCTCGACGGCAAGGAGGACAAGCGGTTCGACCTGGTCAGCCCCGAGCGGGTCGACGAGGTCGACGGGGACGTCATCTTCGTGACCGCGTACGGCGAGAAGGCCGCCACCGAGCAGGCCAAGGTGACCGGGGGCACCCTCTGGCAGGGCCTGTCCGCGGTCAAGGCCGGCAAGGCGCACGTGGTCTCCGACGAGACCTGGATGACCGGCATCGGCGTCACCGCCGCCAACAAGATCCTCGACGACCTCGAAAAGTACCTCTCCGCCTGACGCAAGCCGCCCCCACCCACCCACCCGGAACCGCGCAACTTCGGTGAAAATGCTGCCTCGCGTCGTCGGGAGGCAGCATTTTCCGTGAAGATGCGTGGGTCTGGGGCCGGTTCAGCGGGCGCGGGTGCGGATGGCACGGCGGACCTCGGCGAGGAAAACGGGGAAGTCGTCCTTGAAGCTTTTCGCGGTCAGGTGAAGGACCAGCCAGTCCTCGCCCAGCAGGCGGTTGAGGCGTTGCCGGTCGCGATGGAACTGCTCGTCGTCGTGATGCCAGAGGCCGTCGTATTCGATTGCGATCTTCCACTGCGGCCAGGCGATGTCGACCCGGGCGACGAACCGGCCGTCCCGTTCGATCACGAACTGGGTGACGGGCCTGGGTAGACCGGCCAGCACCAGTCGTACCCGCAGCCGGGACTCCTGCGGTGACTCCGCCCCGCCGTCGGCGAGGTCCGCGACGCGTCGCATCCGCTTCCATCCCTTTGTTCCCGACCGCGCCCGGGCGAGTTCTCGCAACTCGTCGGTGGTGACCAGTCGTCGTCGTAGGAGGCCGTCGACAACCGGCACCGATTCCTCGACGGGGAGCCACTGGGCCAGATCCCAACTGGTTCGGCAAGGGGTGGTGATCAGCTGGCCGGCTCGCCTGAGCAGGTCCTGCTCCGCAAGGTTTGCGCTGTGCGCCACAAAGCCGCGGACGGGTCCGAAGCGCTGGCCGGCCGGCACCAGCACGTCGATCGGCTCGTCGAGGCGGACGGCTCCGGCCCCGAAGAGAGCGGCCGCGCTCCGCCCCGCGATCGCCGCGCCGGCCGGCAGGATCCACCGGCTCGCCGCGGCGCAGCGCACGGGGTGCGAAATGGTCAGTTGCGCATCCGCGTAGACGTCCTTGAACAGCGGTCGCCATGCACGACTGCGCAGCTCGGTCCGGCTCAGCACTCCGCTCGCCACCGCTTCCGAGCCACGGAAAACGCGCCCGCGCAACGCCGACAGCCGCCGAGGAACAACACCCACCCCTTCACCCTCGCCATCCGTGGCCCCTCCCACCACCCCCTGTGGATAACCCTCGAGACGACAAGATCCGCGCAACTTCAGGGAAAGTGGCGCCTCCAGGAGATGGGAGGCGGCAACTTCCCCGAAGTTGCGCGGACCTTGAGGGTGGGGGTGGGGGGTTAGGCGGCGGTGGACCAGATGGCGCGGAAGGCGGCGGCTTCGCCGGCCAGCCACTGCTCGACCCGGTCGGGCTTGGTGTCCGTCGGCATGCGGTGGGACTCGCCGCGGCGGACGTCGACCAGGACCGGCTCGGCGTGTGGAAGGACGGCGTCCATGTGCCGGGCCATCAGGTGCAGCGTCGCCAGGGTGGCCTCCTCGCTCGGCGGCGCCTCGTCGAAGTGCAGCCGGACGGCCTCGGCGTGGCCGTCGGCGTACCGGACGCCGAAGTGCGGATTGATCTTGACGGGGAGGTCGCCCAGCATGGCGAGGGCGTCGCGGGTCTGGGCCAGGTCGACGCCCATCGGCTCGCCGAGTGAGTGCAGCCAGGTCGTCGCGCCCGGGACGAGTGCCTCGTAGAGCGGGCGCCAGCGCGGCTTGACCAGGTCGGCGACCTGGGCCAGGTGGGTGCCACCGGTGTGGAAGGCGATGTCGGCCTTGAGCGCCTTGACGAACTGGCCGTGCGGGTTGAACCCGTGCCGGCTCGCCCGCTGCTTGCGCAGGCCCCCGACGAAGGTGGCCTTCGTCGGCCCGGTGCGGTCGACGTACCTGGTGAACCCGAGGAGCGTGGCGTAGGGGGTGAGCGGGGTGGTGGAGGTGGGCGCGTTCACGAGCATCCTCCCAGGTCAACAGCTCGATTAGTACATACATTCTAATCGACAGGTCTGACATCGCCCAGGGGTCGGGAGGGATTGCCGAGGGTGGTCGCCGCCAGGTGCCGGGTCAGCGCCACACCGGCGAGCGACGCGAGGAGGCCGCACACCCCCGGCCAGCCGAAGTGGGCGTATGCCCGGACCCCGAGCCAGGAGCCCGCGCTGCCGCCGCGTCCGCCGGCTCCGCGACGCCATCTGCGGAGATCGCCCGCCGGCTGGCGGTGACGCCCAGCGCCGTGTCCCAACACCTGAAGGTGCTGCACGCGACGGGACTGATCACCCGCACCCGGGACGGACGGCACGTGCTCTACCGCCGCAGCCCCTTGGGCGATCAGTTGGCCGGCCAGTGACCGAACGCCCCTACAGCTGTCCGACGTCGATGATCCGAACGACCGCGGCCCCCGTCTCGTCAGAGGCGGCGAGGTCGACCTCGGCGCTGATGCCCCAGTCGTGGTCGCCCTCCGGGTCGTCCAGGATCTGGCGTACGGTCCACCGCTCCCGGCCCTGCTCGATCATGAGCAGCGCCGGCCCGCGCGCGTCCGGACCCACCCCGATCTCGGGGTACGCCTCGAAGTACGGCTCCAGCGCGTCCGCCCACGCGTCGGCGTCCCAGCCGTCCCCGGCGTCCAGCTCCCCGAGGAGGTCCCAGCGGCGCAGGGCAGCCAGTTCGACCCGGCGGAAGAGGGCGTTGCGGACCAGCACCCGGAACGCCCGGGCGTTGCGGGTGACCGCCGGCGGCCGGTCGTCCAGGGAAGCGGCGACCGCCTCGACGTCGGAGGGATTGCGCAGCCGCTCCCACTCGTCGATGAGGCTGGAGTCGACCTGGCGGACCAGTTCGCCCAGCCACTCGATGAGGTCGACCAGTTCCTCGGTCTTGGCGTCCTCGGGGACGGTCTGCCGCAGCGTCTTGTACGCGTCCGCGAGGTAGCGCAGCACCAGGCCCTCGGATCGGGACAGGCCGTAGAACTGCACGTACTCGGGGAAGGTCATGGCCCGCTCGTACATGTCCCGGACCACGGACTTGGGGGAGAGCTGGTGGTCGGCGACCCAGGGGTGGCCCTGCCGGTACATCTCGTACGCGGACTCCAGCAGCTCCGCGAGGGGCTTGGGCCAGGTCACCTCGTCGAGCAGTTCGAGGCGGGCCTCGTACTCGATGCCCTCGGCCTTCATCGCGGCGACCGCCTCGCCGCGGGCCTTGAACTGCTGCGCGGAGAGCACCTGGCGCGGGTCGTCCAGGATCGACTCGATCACCGAGAGCACGTCCAGCGCGTAGGCCGGGGACTCCCGGTCGAGCAGCTCGATGGTGGCCAGGGCGAGCGGCGACAGTGGCTGGTTGAGCGCGAAGTCGAGCTGGAGGTCGACGGTGAGCCGGACCCGCCGGCCCTGCTCGTCCGGCTCGGGCAGCTCCTCGACCACGCCGCCGGCCCGCAGCGCCCGATAGATGGCGATGGCCCGCCGGATGTGCCGGCGTTGGGCGGCCCGGTCCTCGTGATTGTCGGTGAGCAGGTGCCGCATCGAGGCGAACGCGTCGCCGGGGCGGCCGATCACGTTGAGCAGCATCGAGTGGCTGACCTGGAAGCTGGAGGTCAGCGGTTCCGGCTCGGCCTCGACGAGGCGCTGGAACGTCGGTTCGCCCCAGCCGATCGAGCCCTCCGGCGGCTTCTTCTTCACCACCTTGCGGCGCTTCTTCGGGTCGTCGCCCGCCTTGGCGAGGGCCTTCTCGTTCTCGATGACGTGCTCGGGGGCCTGCACCACGACCCGGCCGAGGGTGTCGAAGCCGGCCCGCCCGGCCCGGCCGGCGATCTGGTGGAACTCGCGGGCCTTGAGCTGCCGGGTACGCGTGCCGTCGAACTTCGACAGGCCGGTGAAGAGCACGGTGCGGATCGGCACGTTGATGCCGACGCCGAGGGTGTCGGTGCCGCAGATGACCTTGAGCAGGCCGGCCTGGGCCAGGGTCTCGACGAGGCGGCGGTACTTGGGCAGCATGCCGGCGTGGTGCACGCCGATGCCGTGCCGGACCAGCCGGGACAGCGTCTTGCCGAAGCCGGAGGTGAACCGGAAGTTGCCGATCGCCTGGGCGATCATGTCCTTCTCGGCCCGGGTGCAGACGTTCACGCTCATCAGCGCCTGGGCCCGTTCCAGCGCGGCGGCCTGGGTGAAGTGCACGACGTACACCGGGGCCTGCTTGGTCTCCAGCAGCTCCTCGAGGGTCTCGTGCAGCGGGGTCATCGCGTACGAGAAGAGGAGCGGGACCGGCCGCTCGGCCGAGCGGACGACGGCGGTCGGCCGCCCGGTGCGCCGGGTCAGGTCGTCCACGAACCGGGTGGTGTCGCCGAGCGTGGCGGACATCAGGACGAACTGCGCCTGCGGCAGCTCGATCAGCGGCACCTGCCAGGCCCAGCCCCGGTCCGGCTCGGCGTAGAAGTGGAACTCGTCCATGATCACCTGACCGACGTCGGCCCGGGTGCCCTCGCGCAGCGCCAGGTTGGCCAGGATCTCCGCGGTGCAGCAGATGATCGGGGCGTCCGTGTTGACGCTGGCATCCCCGGTCAGCATGCCGACGTTCTCCGCGCCGAAGACCTCGCAGAGCGCGAAGAACTTCTCCGAGACCAGCGCCTTGATCGGCGCGGTGTAGAACGTCGTCCGGTCGTCGGCCAGGGCCGCGAAGTGCGCCGCGATCGCCACCAGGCTCTTGCCGGAGCCGGTCGGCGTATTCATGATCACGTTCGCGCCGGAGACGATCTCGATGACCGCCTCCTCCTGGTGGGGGTAGAGGTCGAGACCGCGCTCGGACGCCCAGCCGGCGAACGCGTCGTAGAGGGTGTCGGGGTCGGCGCTCTTCGGCAGCGCGGCGGTGAGAGTCATGGCGGCTCCCATCGTGCCTGGATCATGGGCCCCCGCGCCAACCGGGTTCAGCGCCGCCGGTGGATCAGGTCGAAGATCTCCCGCCCGGCGGTCAGCGCGCGCCGCTCGAACTTGGTCACCGGCCGGTGCGCCGGCCGGGGCGCGAAGGCCCCGTGCACGTCCACCAGCTCCGGGTCGGCGGTCAGCGTCTCCCGCATCGACTCGGCGTACTCGGCCCAGTCGGTGGCGCAGTGCAGCGTCCCGCCGGGCGCCAGCCGGGAGCGCAGCAGCGCCACGTGCGCCGGCTGGATGATCCGCCGCTTGTGGTGGCGGGCCTTCGGCCACGGGTCGGGAAAGAAGACGTGCACCGCGTCCAGGCAGCCGGCCGGCATCGCCCGGACCAGGTCCAGCGCGTCGCCCTGGGCCACCCGGACGTTGCCCAGCCCGTGCCGTTCGACCAGCTCCAGCAGGTTGGCGATTCCGGGCGTGTGCACCTCGACCGCCAGATAATGTCGGTCCGGGTCGGCCGCCGCCATCGCGGCGGTGGCGTCGCCCATGCCGGAGCCGATCTCCAACACCAGCGGGGCCCGCCGGTCGAACAGCGCCGCCGGATCGAACGGCCCGTCGAGGTCGGCGATCTCCAGCCCGTACGCGGGCCAGAGCCGGGCCAGCGCGTCGCGCTGCCGGTCGCTCATCCGGCCGCGACGCGGATGGAAGGTGCGGATGCGGGCGGCGTGGGCCGACGGGGCGGCGCTCAGGTCGGTGGAGGTCACAGCGGTCCGAGCGTACGCGACCGGCGGTGCGGATCGGATGTGATGTGCGGCCCGGGGTGAGAGGATTCATCCCGTAACGGCAGGACGGGTGGCCCGCCGCCCGACCGGCGGCTCCAGGTCGACGCGCGGTGTCAGACGCGCCGAGCTGGAGTTGTCGGAGACCGACAGGCGCCGGGAGGGGGCATGGTGTCAGTCACGCGACGCGCGGCGCTGCTGATCGCGGCCGCCGCCTGCGCCCCGCTGGTCGGGGCGGTCCCCGCGTCGGCCGGCCCGCGTCCCGTCGCGCTGCCCGCCGCCGAGCCCGCGCCCGGGGATAGCCAGCCGCCGCCGCCCGAGGACGTGATCTTCGCCGAGGTCACCCCGAGCACCGTGGAGCCCGGCTTCCTGGTCGGCATCCGCGCCAGCTGCCGGGACAACTCGATCCCGGCGACCATGGTCTCCGACGCGTTCGGCCGGGTGCAGGTGCAGCCGCAGCGCGGGCTGCTCACCGCCTCGCCGATGGTCAAGGAGCGCACCCGCCCCGGCAACTACCGGGTCAAGTTGGAGTGCCCCAGCGGGCAGACCGCGTCGACCATGCTCCAGGTGGTCAGGCAGATGCAGCCGACCGGCAGCCCGCGGCCGAGCCGCGGGCCGGCGACCGGATTCGGCGGCACCGCCGGCGGGATCGGGCTGGGCGGGCTGCTGGTGCCGGTCGGCCTGGCGCTCACCCTGGCCGGGGCGGTCGTGGGGGTGGCCGCCTCCCGCCGACCGCGTACCCTCCGTGGCGCCGCCCGCCGCTGAGCCCCGCCATGGCCGCGCACCCCGCCTCCCCGCCGCCCACCCGGGCAGCCCGTGGCCGCAGCCCGTGGTCGGCGCCGCTCGCCGTGCTGCTGGTGCTGGTCGGCGTCTTCGCCACCGGGGCCGGGCTGGGCCGGACCGTCGGCCCGTTCGACTGGACCGACGCGTCGACCGGCGCGACGCCGCGCGCCGCCGCGCCCGCGCCGGTCCGGACGCCGGCCAGCCGGCCGGTGCGCCTCTCCGTGCCGGCGATCAAGGTGACCGCCCCGATCACCCCGGTCGGCCAGGCCCGGGACGGCTCGGTGGACGTCCCCCCGTTGACCGAGCACAACCAGACCGGCTGGTACGACCGCGGCGCAGTCCCGGGCGAGCCCGGCCGGGCGATCATCGTCGGGCACGTGGACACCAAGAGCGGGCCGGCGGTCTTCTACCAGCTGCGCGAGCTCAAGCCAGGGAACCGGATCGAGGTGACCCGGTCGGACCGGAGCGTGGTGACCTTCAAGGTCGACACCGTGGAGTACTTCGACAAGGCCAACCTCCCCGCCGACCGGGTCTACGGCGATTCCGGCCCTCCGGAGCTGCGCCTGATCACCTGCGGCGGCGAGTGGCTCGGCGGGCGGACCGGCTACCAGGACAACGTGATCACGTTCGCCTCCCTGGTCGGCACCCGGACCCCGTGACGCAAACCGTGAACATCTCGGCCCGGTTGGCGCAGTTTGTCGGTAAGGTCCGAGGAGTGGGTGGCGACGCGAACACGCGACTTGAGCGCATCCTCGGGGTATCGCTCGCCGAGGATGCGGTGCGGCAGTGGCCCCAGTCCGGTGAGCTGATCCGGGGTAGAGCCCGGATAGCGGAGGTCGAGTCGCACTTCGTCGGGCTGCGGCTCGCTGTCGGGCGGCGGCACAGCTGCGGCGACACCCTGGTCGTCGAGTGGAGCAACGACTACGGCGACGGCCGGATCTACCGCAACGTCTCGATCGCCGAGCTGCGCCACGGCGAGGCGGTTCGGGTGACCGACTACTGGGGCGAGCCCTTCACCGCCCCCGAGTGGCGGCGCGAGCTCGGAGAGCGGTTGGACATGCCGCCGGCCGGCGTGTGGCCGGCATCCGACGCCCTGACCGTCAGCTGACGGTTCACCCCTTGCCGGGGACCTGCTGGACCACCTCGAACTCCAGCAGCGTGGCCCCGGTGGCGACCGGCTTGCGCGGCTCGCCACCCTCGCCGCCGGCGTGCGCGGCCCGGGACGGGCCCTGCGCCCACGCCTGGTACGCCTCCTCGGACTCCCAGCGCGTGTAGACGAAGTATCGGCTCTCCCCGGCGACCGGGCGGAGCAGCTCGAAGCCGAGGAAGCCGGGGGAGTTCTCCACCGCGCCGGCCCGGGCCGCGAACCGCTTCTCCAGCTCCTCGCCGGCGCCGGGCGGGACGTCGATCGCGTTGATCTTCACGACTGCCATGCGACCCACCCTAACCAGGCGGCGGCCCGCTCGGGCTGTTCCGCCGCCGCCCCGGCGAGGTTGCGGCATCCCGGGCCGCCGGTCGCCGCGACCTCGCCGAGCCTGCGAAAGCGCGCCGATCAGAAGCCCTCGACGGCCGGCACCAGGTCGGCGTCGACCACGATCGGGGCGTGGTCCGACGGGCCCTTGCCCTTGCGCGCCTCCCGGTCCACGTACGCGGAGCGGACCCCGCGGGCGAACGGCGCGGAGGCGTACACCAGGTCGATCCGCATGCCCTTGTTCTGGTGGAACATGCCGGCCCGGTAGTCCCAGTAGGTGAACGGGTGCGGCCCCTTCATCGGGGTGGGCACCACGTCGCTGAGCCCCAGGTCGCGCAGCGCGGCCAGCGCCGCCCGCTCGGCCGGGGTGACGTGGGTGGAGGCGACGAAGAGCGCCGGGTCCCAGACGTCGGCGTCGGTCGGGGCGACGTTGAAGTCCCCGCAGACCGCCAGGGGCAGCCCGGTGGCCAGTTCCGGCTCCAGCGCGTCGCGCAGCGCCGCGAACCAGGCCAGCTTGTACGCGTAGTGCGGGTCGTCGGGGGCCCGGCCGTTCGGCACGTACACCGACCAGACCCGGACCCCGTCGCAGGTGGCGGAGATCGCCCGCGCCTCCGGCTCGGGGAAGCCCGGCTCGCCGGGGAAACCGACCGCCACGTCGGCCAGCCCGACCCGGGACAGGATGGCGATCCCGTTCCACCGACCGTCGCTGTGGCTGGCCGCCTCGTAGCCGAGCTCGCCCACCTCGGCGACCGGGAACGCCCCATCGGGGCACTTGGTCTCCTGCAGGCAGACGACATCGGGCTTCGTACCGGCCAGCCAGTCGAGCAGCCGGGGCAGGCGGGCCTTCACCGAGTTGACGTTCCAGGTCGCCAGGCGCATGACTCCAGCCTGCCGCATCCCGCCCCCGCCCGCCGAGTCAGCCGCGCCGTCCCCGTCGGCCGGCCGACGCCATGGTCCACTCGGGTTGCGGCATCCCGCAGTGTCGCGGGCGCGGGAAACCGCGGGATGCCGCAACCCGCGACCGCGCCACCCGCCCGGGGCGCGCGGCCGCCCGCGCCGGGCGGCCGTACGGGCGGGGCGGCCGGGTGGGCGGGCCGTGTCAGCGTTCGGGGGTGTCGCCGGGGCGGGTCTGCTCGGCGAGGAAGCGCTCCAGCTCGGCGCCGAGTTCGTCGGCGGTGGGCAGCGGGCCGGTCTCGGCGGCGAGCAGGTTCTTCTGGCCGCGACCGCGGGCGAACGCGTCGTACTGCTCCTCCAGGGCCTGCACCAGGGTGGCGGCTTCCTCGGTCTGGGCGACCTGACGGTCGATCTCCACCCGGACCACCTCGGCGGCGCTGCGCAGACCGTCCCGGGGGAGCAGCAGCCCGGTGCTGCGGGACACCGCGGCGAGCAGTGCCTCGGCGGCGGCCGGGTATTCGGTCTGGGCGACGTAGTGCGGCACGTGCGCGGCGAAGCCGAGGGCGTCGCGGCCCTGCTCACCGAGGCGGTACTCCAGCAGGTGCCCCACGCTGCCCGGCACCTGGACCCGCTGGAGCCAGGGCTCGTAGCCGGCGATCAGCTCGGGCCGGGTGGCGTGCGCGGTGACCCCGCTGGGCCGGGTGTGCGGCACCGCCATCGGGATCGAGTTGAGGCCCACGGTGAGCCGGACGTCCAGCCGCTTGGCCAGCGCGGCGACCGCGGCCACGAAGCGTTCCCACTGCAGGTCCGGTTCGGGGCCGGTGAGCAGCAGGAACGCGGTCTCGTCGTCGTCGCGCAGCAGGTGCAGCTCCAACGCCGGCGCATCGTAGTCGGCCCAGTGATCCTCGACGAAGGTCATCACCGGCCGGCGGGAGCGGTAGTCGAAGAGCTGGTCGACGTCGAACCGGGCGACGGGCCGCGCCTCCAGGGAGGTGAGCAGCTGCTCCCGGGCCAGCCGGGTGGCGCTGCCGGCGTCGACGAAGCCGGTGAGCGCCTGGATCAGCACCGGTTGGCCGAGTTCGGGCAGATCGTCGCTGAGTTCGTAGAGCTCGTGTGGGTCGAGCACCGGTGGAGACCTCCCTGAAAACGCGCGTGCGGCGGGCCGTGCGCGCACGGCTCCTCCGTGGGGCCAACGTACCGGCCATCCTGGTCCATTCCGTTACGGCCCGGTTCAGGGGCCGGCGGATGATCGCGAGCCGGTCGAGGAGGGGTGCAGATCGGGGCGAATACGTTGATCTTGCTCGGGGTTTCGGGCGAAGGGCCCAAGGGTGAATCCACCGAACGGACGAGTTAGTGGACCTTGGGGCATCGCGCCGCACCGTGTCCCGGTTCCTGCCCGGACCGGTGCGACTCCGGATGGACCGGAGGTTCGCCCGCTTCGCGAGGAACGCCGGATGTCGGGCCTGGCTGGGTGAGGCTGTCCGGATTGCCGGGGCCGAATTGTGCCGAGGGCCACACGATCACGGTGGGTGACGGGCGTTCCTCCTGCCTAGCCTCGTCGAATGCGTGACGACGGCACCCTCGACGACCAGTACGGCCTCGACGGCGCGATTGACCGTTCGGACGATACCCCCTCCACCGTCCGGTCAACCGACTCCGTGGAGACCTCCACTCCCCGACGTTCCCTCCGTACCCGCCTGAGCGGGCTCGCTAACCCCTTCGCCGCCCGTCCCGGCCGGACGAAGCTGGCGGTGGCCACCGGCGCGGTCTGCTGCCTCGGCCTGGTCGGGTTCAGCCAGGTGGGGGTCGGCGGGGTCGGCGGCTCGACGAGCCCGGCGCCGTCGGCGCAGGAGGTCGCCCAGCGGGCGGCCCTCGACGCCGCCTCGCGCGGCATGGCGCGGCAGACGCCCGCCCCGGCCACCCCGACCGCCAGCCCCACCGCCACCGCCACCGCCACCCCGGTGGCGACGAAGAAGCCCAAGCCGAAGGCCAAGCCCAAGCCCAAGCCGAAGCGGATCGTCCCGGTCGCCGGGCTGGATCAGGACCAGATGGACAACGCCAAGAAGATCGTGCAGGCCGGCCGGGAGATGGGCGTGCCGCGGCGCGGGTTGGTGATCGCGGTGGCCACCGCGATGCAGGAGAGCAACCTCTACAACTACGCCAGCGGCGTGCTGCCCGAGTCGCAGAACTACCCGCACCAGGCCATCGGCTGGGACCACGACTCGGTCGGGCTGTTCCAGCAGCGGCCGAGCAGCGGCTGGGGCACGGTCGAGGAGCTGATGGACCCGGAGTTCGCGACCAAGGCGTTCCTCTCCGTCCTGGTGCAGATCCCCGGCTGGCAGGACATGGCGCTCACGGATGCCGCCCAGGCCGTGCAGGTCTCCGCGTTCCCGTGGGCGTACGCCCAGCACGAGTGGCGGGCCACCGAGGTCGTCGACGCGATCCTGAGCTGACCGGACGCCCGGGGCGGCCACTGTGGGCGGTTGCCCGGTGGTCGGCCCGGGTATCAGCGGGTTGCCGGTCCCGGGTACACATGATGAGGGACCGCGGACGGGAGGACGACATGTCACTGATGCAACGGATCAGCGCCTTCCTGCGGTCGCCGCGCGGTCAGCAGCTGGTCGAACGCGGCCGGCGGGAGCTGGCCAAGCCGGAGAACCAGCAACGGCTCAAGCAGCTCGCCACCCGGCTGTCCAGCCGCCGGCGCTGACCGCTCCGCCCCCGCAGTACGAGCCCCGGGAGCCCCACGTGACCGACTCCGCCCCCGTCGACGGCGAGAACACCGTCCCGCCGCAGCCGGCCGCGCCCCAGGACGCCCCCGAAGCGCCGCCGGCCACCCTCTGGGACCGGATGCGGGACGACCCGCAGTACGCCCCGGAGCACCTGGCGCTGGAGGCGGTGCGGCGGCTCGGACCGGAGGCGGCGCAGTGGGCCGCCCGGGAGCGGGCGCACCGGCCCGAAATCTCCGGCGAGGAACTGGCCGACCAGGCCGTCCGCAAGTTCGTCAACCACGCCCGGCTCTCCGGAGCGGTCTCCGGCGCGGCCGGGCTGCCCGGCGCGGTGCTCGACGTCGGGGTGCTGGCCTGGACCCAGGCCCGGCTGGTGCTGCACGTCGCCGCCGCGTACGGGGTCGACCCGGTGCACCCCGACCGGGCCACCGACCTGCTGGTGCTGCAGAAGGTGCACAAGGTCGCCGAGAGCGCCCGGCTCGCCCTCGGGGTGGCCGCCGGGCGGGAGCGCGCCGGCGCGCTCTTCGGCATGGCCGGGGAGCGCCCGCTGGGGCGGGTGATGGTGCAGCTCGGCATCCGGCTGGCCCAGATGGCCGGGGTACGCGCGGCGAAGCGGATCTTCGCCAAGGTGGTGCCCGGTGCCGCGATCATCCTCGGCACCTGGGCCAACTCCTCGGCCACCAAGGACCTCGCCGAGCGGGCCCGGGCCCTCTACCGGGGCGGCCCGGGCAACCTGCCCCAGCAGCGCCGGTCCTGAGCCGGGGTCAGTCGTCCACCCAGCGGGCGACACCCCAGGTCACCCCGGCGAGCCGGGCCTGCCCGGAGGCGTTCGGGTGGAACCAGTCCAGGCTGTTCACCTGGTCCAGGTCGAACCGGGCCCGGTGGACCGCGCCGCCGTCCCACCGGCACCGGGCCCCGTCTGCCCGGCAGGCCGCGCGGAGCTGGTCGTTGTAGTCCTCGATCCGCTCCCGGAACCGGGCCCGCCGGGCCACCGCCGCCGCGGACGTGGCGGTCGCGTCGGCCAGCAGCGCCGGGCAGACCCCGTGCGCCCAGGCCCGTGCCGCCCGCTGGTCGGTGTGGCCGACCTGCCAGAGTCGGTACAGGTCGGGGATGCTGACCACCAGGACCCGGGCCTTCGGGCGGCCGGCCCGCAGCCTGCGCAGGCCGGCGTCGACCTGGGTGCGGAAGGTGGCCACCGGGGTCATCGCGTCCACGCTGGCCTGGCAGGCGTCGTTCGCCCCGACCAGCACCGTGACGAGGTCGGCCCGGTCCCGGACCGCCGCGGCCGCCTGCCCGGTCAGCGCCCGGGCCCGGGCACCCGGCGCCGCCCGGTTTACCGCCCGCAGCGCCGGGTCGCGCTCGCGCAGCCGCCGGTAGTGGCTGTCCACCCGGACGCTGGTGCCGGTGGACCAGGAGTTCCGTTCGCAGCTCACCAGCACCAGGCAGGAGCCGAACCCGGTGCTGATCGAGTCGCCCAGCGCGACCAGCACGGCGGGTCCGCCGGGGCGAGCGCTGCCGGACGGTCGGGGTGACGCGGAACCGGCGCCGTCGCAGGCGAGGGCGACCAGCGCCACCAGGCAGGCCAGCGCGCTGAGCCAACGTCGAGACATCCCGTCCCCCGTCCGGCGGCGTGCAGCAGCGCGTCGACCTTATGCACACCCACCGTGACGCCGGGACTTCTGTCGACTTTCCGGCATCGACAGCCGTCGTTCACATTCGCGTGTTACGTCGCCACGGCGCCGGCTGGCCGTGCAACCACCAGTGCAGCGCCCGGGTGATCCGGGGCAGCACCAGGTAGGTCATCAGCGGGGTCAGGCAGAGCGTCATGAGCAGCGTGCGCACCGCCAGCGGCACGTCGGCGATGAACCGGGCGGTGAGCAGGGTCGCGGTCAGGCTCAGCGGGAAGAACGCCAGCCAGATGGTCACCGCCTGCTTCCAACGGGGCGGGGCCGCCGGCACGGCCGGCTCGGCGTCGCCCGCGACGAACGTCTCGACCACGTGGTCCACCGGCGGATCGAACCAGCCCTCGATCCCGGTCCGCCGCTCGATCCGGGTGTGCTCGACGATGCCCTGCGCCGAACTCAGCCACCAGTTCCGCTGCGGCGACTCCTCCCAGCGGCGCAGGGTCTCGGCGTCGGCGAAGCGGTACATGACGTGCCACTCCGGCGACCCGGGGGCGCTCTGCACGAAGCCGGCACCGAGGAATCCCGGGAACGACTCGGCCAGCGCCGTACCGGCCCGCATCCACGCCACCATCTCGTCGGTCCGCGCCGGGTCGGCGCGCCGGGCGACGGCGACGGTGACGGGAACCGCCTGCGTCGTGGTCATGCCTCATCCTCTCCGCCGTCGCCGGGATCGGTCCGGTCGTGGCAGACCGGTGTAACGCACCGGTGCGGCGGCGGCATCCGCCGAGTACCCGGTCCGTGTCCGGGATCACCGGGCCGGCGGGCGCTCCCCGGCGGCAACCGGTTAGGGCCGCCCGAGCGGGGGTAGCCGGAAGGAATGACCCGATCACAGCCCCGCCGCCGGGTCAACGCCGCGTACAGCGCGCTGAACCTGCGGCTCGTGCTCGCCACCTTCGGCCTGGTCACCATGACCCTCTTCGCCGTGGTCGCCTTCTGGGCGCACCTGGCCTGGCTCGGCGTCGTCTGCGCGGTCCTCGCCGTGGTGGCCGTGGTCGACCTCGTCGTCATCCAGCGCCGCCGCGCCGCCCGCCACCGGGAGGAGCCGGGCGTGCGGCACTCACTGTTCGAGTGACAGGAGTACGAGATGCCCATCGCCACCACCAATCCCGCCACCGGACAGGTGCTCAAGACGTACGACCCGATGTCGGACGAGCAGGTGGACGCCGCCATCGAGCGGGTCGACCTGGCCTTCCGGCAGTTGCACGGCACGACCGTCGCCCAGCGCGGGCAGTGGCTCACCGCCGCCGCCGACCTGCTGGAGGCCGAGCGCGACGAGACCGCCCGGCTGATGGCCACCGAGATGGGCAAGACGTACGCGGCCGCGAAGGCCGAGGTGACCAAGTGCGCCACCGCCTGCCGCTTCTACGCGGCCAACGCGGAGCGGATGCTCGCCGACGAACCCGCCGACGCCGCCGCCGTCACGGCGAAGCGGGCGTTCGTCCGCTACCAGCCGCTCGGCCCGGTCCTCGCGGTGATGCCGTGGAACTTCCCGCTCTGGCAGGTCATGCGGTTCGCCGCGCCGGCCCTGATGGCCGGCAACGTCGGCCTGCTCAAGCACGCCTCCAACGTGCCGCAGACCGCCCTCTATCTGGAGGACCTGTTCCGCCGCGCGGGCTTCCCCGAGGGCGCGTTCACCACCCTGCTGGTCGGCTCGGACGCCGTCGACCGGATCCTCGGCGACCCCCGGGTCCGGGCCGCCACCCTGACCGGCAGCGAGGGCGCCGGCCGGTCGATCGCGCAGAGCGCCGGCCGGGAACTGAAGAAGACCGTGCTGGAGCTCGGCGGCAGCGACCCGTTCGTGGTGATGCCCTCGGCCGACCTGGACAAGGCCGCCGAGGTGGCCACCACCGCCCGCTGCCAGAACAACGGGCAGTCCTGCATCGCCGCCAAGCGGTTCATCGTGCACACCGACGTCTTCGACGCCTTCGCCGAGAAGTTCGCCGCCCGGATGTCAGCGCTGCGCGTCGGCGACCCCATGGACGACGACACCGACGTCGGCCCGCTGGCCACCGACCGGGGCCGGGACGAGGTGCACGAGCAGGTGCAGGACGCCGTCGACAACGGCGCCACGATCCTCTGCGGCGGCGAGAAACCGGCCGGGGACGGCTGGTTCTACCCGCCGACCGTGGTCACCGACCTGCGGCCGGGCATGCGGATGTGGGCCGAGGAGGTGTTCGGCCCGGTCGCCGGCCTCTACCGGGTGTCCTCGTACGAGGAGGCCATCGAGGTCGCCAACGGCACCAACTTCGGCCTCGGCTCCAACGCCTGGACCACCGACCCGGCCGAGCAGGAGCGCTTCGCCACCGATCTGGACGCCGGTAGCGTCTTCATCAACGGCATGACCACGTCCTATCCGGACCTGCCGTTCGGCGGGGTGAAGAACTCCGGCTACGGCCGCGAGCTGTCGGCCCTGGGCATGCGGGAGTTCTGCAACACCAAGACCGTCTGGATCGGCGAAGGCCGGGCCGGCCCCGGCGCCGGGGCGCACGCCGAGTAGTCGCGATTGGCCGGACACCGTCATGGGTAGGAGGTGCGCCCATGACGGTGTTCGGCTTCCACGCGTCCCACGAGCAGATCCACCCGGCCCGGCTGCTGGAGGCGGTCGTGCACGCCGAACGCGCCGGATTCGGCGCCGCGATGTCCTCGGACCACTTCTCGCCGTGGAGCGCCCGGCAGGGCCACTCAGGCTTCGCCTGGTCCTGGTTGGGCGCTGCGCTCCAGGCCACCAACCTGCCGTTCGGCGTGGTCAACGCGCCCGGCCAGCGGTACCACCCGGCGATCGTCGCGCAGGCCATCGGCACCCTCGCCGCCATGTACCCGGGCCGGTTCTGGGCCGCGCTGGGCACCGGCGAGGCGAGCAACGAGCACATCACCGGTGACCCCTGGCCCCGCAAGGACGTCCGCGCCGCCCGGCTGCGCGAGTGCGTCGACGTGATCCGGGCGCTGCTCGCCGGTGAGGAGGTCAGCCACGACGGCCTGGTGACCGTGGACCGGGCCCGGCTGTGGACCCGGCCCGAGCAACCGCCGGCCCTCATCGGGGCGGCGGTCAGCGTGGCGACCGCGCGCTGGTGCGCCGAGTGGGCCGACGGCCTGATCACCGTCAACGCCCCGGCGGAGCACCTGCGCCGGATGGTCGACGCGTACCGGGACGCCGGCGGGCGCGGGCCGCTGCACCTGCAGGTGCACGTCAGCTGGGCGCGCGAGCAGGCCGAGGCCGAGGCGATCGCGTACGACCAGTGGCGCAGCAACGTCTTCGCCCCGCCGGTCTGCTGGGACCTGGAGCTGGCCGACCACTTCGACGTGGTCAGCGCGGACGTGCCGATGGCGAAGGTGACCTCCGTGGTCAACGTCTCCGCCGACCTGGGCCGGCACGTCGGCTGGCTGGAGGAGTACGTCGAGCTGGGCTTCGACCAGATCGCCCTGCACCACGTCGGTCAGGAGCAGCGGGCCTTCATCGACGCGTTCGGTGCGGAGGTGCTGCCGAAACTGCGCCCTGCGGGTTGATCACGCCGGAAACGCGGGCCGCCTAGGCTCGTACCCCATGGAAGCTCTGTTCGAGGTCGTGGTCTTTCTCGCGATCGCCACGTTCGGCGCCGCCCTGGCCCGGCGGCTCGGCCTGCTCGCCCCGATCCTGCTGGTGGTGCTCGGCCTCGGCCTGTCCTTCCTGCCGTTCGTCCCGCAGGTGCGGCTCGACCCGACCCTGGTGCTGGTGGGCATCCTGCCCCCGCTGCTCTACGTGGCGGCCCTGAAGACCTCGGTGCCGGCGTTCCGGCTGAACCTGCGGCCGATCCTGCTGCTCGCCGTCGGGCTGGTCATCTTCAGCGCGTTCGTGGTGGGCACCGTCCTGTACCTGCTCCTGCCCGGCGTGCCGTACGCGATCTGCCTGGCCCTGGGCGCGGTGGTGGCGCCGCCCGACGCGGTCGCCGCCACCGCGGTGGCCCGCAAGGTCGGCCTGCCCCGGCGGATCGTGACCATCCTGGAGGGCGAGAGCCTGGTCAACGACGCCACCGCGCTGGTGCTGCTGCGGGTGGCGGTCGCCGCGGCCACCGCGGCCGGCGGTCACGTCGGGTTCGGCGAGGTGGCCCGCGAGGTGGTGGTCGCCGCCGGCGGCGGCATCCTCGTCGGCCTGCTCGGCGTGGTCGTCTTCGGCCACCTGCACAAGCGGATCACCGACGCGGTGCTGGACAACGCGCTGTCGCTGATCGTGCCGTTCGCGGTGGTCTTCGCCGCCGAGGAGATCCACGCCTCCGGGGTGGTCGCGGTGGTGGTGACCGGGCTGGGCATCGGGCACAAGCAGCCGCTGCTGATGTCCGCCGCCTCCCGGCTCCAGGTGAGCGCCTTCTGGAAGCTGATCCAGTTCCTGCTGGAGGGGCTGGTCTTCCTGCTGGTCGGGCTGCAACTGCGCGAGGTCCTCCGCGACCTGGACGAGCCGGTCGGTCGGCTGGTCGGGATCACCGCCGCGGTGCTGGCCGCCGTCGTGCTGAGCCGGTTCGTCTGGCTCTTCCCGGCCACCTACCTGGCCCGGCTGGTGCCGCGCGTCCGCCGCCGCGACCCGGCGCCGTCGGTGCGGGCCCCGCTCGTCATCGGCTGGGCCGGGATGCGCGGCGTGGTCACCCTGGCCGCCGCGCTCGCCCTCCCGCTCACCCTCGCCGACGGCCGCGCGTACCCGCGGCAGCTGTTCATCTGGCTGGCGTTCGCGGTGATCGTGGTCACCCTGGTCGCGCAGGGCGCCACCCTGCCGGCGGTGGCCCGCATGCTCAGGCTGCCCCCGGACGACCCGGTGCAGGACGCGCTCTCCGCCGCGGCCGTGCAGCAGCAGGCCGGCCGGGCGGCCCGGGAACGCCTGGAGGAGCTGGCCGAGGGGGCACCGGAAGCGGTCGTCGAGCGGCTGCGTGGGCTGGTGCAGAGCCGCACCAACCTGGCCTGGGAACGGCTCGGGGGCACCGAGCGGGAGACCCCCTCCCAGGCGTACGGTCGGCTGCGGCAGGAGATGATCGACGCCGAGCGGGAGGTCTTCCGGGCCGCCCGCGACTCCGGGCGGATCCCGGAGGAGGTGCTGGTCCGCGCCTATCGTGACCTGGACCTGGAGGAGTCGTTGCTGCGACAGGAGGACAAGGGATGAGCTGTCAGCACCTGGCCGAGGCCGGCGACGCCGAGCCGCAGACCACGACCGAGTGCCCGGACTGCGTCGCGGTCGGCAACGACGACTGGGTGCACCTGCGGGCCTGCCTGACCTGCGGGCACGTCGGCTGCTGCGACTCGTCGCCCTACCAGCACGCCAGCAAGCACTTCGAGAACACCGGGCACCCGGTGATGCGCTCGATCCAGCCGGGGGAGGCCTGGCGCTGGTGCTTCGTCGACGAGGAGATCGGCTGACCGGTCAGTCGAGCCGGCGGGCGAGGACCTGGCCGGGCCACGGCTCCCGGCCGGGCCGCTCGACGGTGAACGGGTCGGTGGCGGTGAAGCCGCAGCCCTCGTAGAAGCGGACCAACGCCCGGTCGTCGCCGCCGTAGCAGTCCACCCGCAGCAGCCCCACGCCGCGCTCGCGGGCCAGCTCCGCCGCGTACGCCAGCAGCCGCGCCCCGATCCCGTGGCCGGCGTACGCCCGGTCGGTGACCAGCAGGTTCACGTACAGCTCCGGTTCGGCGGCCGGCGGGACGTAGGAGGTGGCCTCGCCCACCACCAGCGCGCCCACGGCGTGGTCACCGAACATCGCCAGGTACAGCCCGCCGCCGGTGGCCCACGCCTCGGCCTGCGCGATCCGACGCGGGTCGGACGACGCCGGCTCGGTGCCCCACTGGCCGGTCCGGCCCCGCGCCACCAGCCAGGCGGTGGCGCTGTCGAGCAGCCGCAGCACGGTGGTGGCGTCGTCCGGGCCGCCCCGACGGATGGGGAGAGTCTGCTGGTCGGTCATGCCGCCATGCTGCTACACGGCGGCGGCCGGTCGATCATCGGCCACCGCCGGCTCGCCGGCCGCCCGGTTGGCGAGCGCCCACCGGGTCAGCGCCGGCGCCACCAGGCCGACACCCGTGAAGAGCGCGCCGAGCACCAGCCAGCCGGGCACCCCGCCGTGCAGCACCAGCACGGTGAGCAGCGCCGGGCCGACCGCGCGGGCCAGGCCCGCGAGCAGGCCGTCCGCGCCCTGGTACGCGCCGATCGCCGCCGATGGGGCCAGGTCGTAGGCGAGGCCCGCCGCGGCGGGGCCGTGCCACAGGTCGCCGAGCGTCCAGACCGCCGTGGCCAGCAGCAGCACCGCGACCGCCGGCCCGGTGGGCAGGCCGGCGGTGGCCGCGTAGAGCGGGGTCGCCGCCGCCAGCACCAGGCCGGCCCGGCGCAGCTTCCGGGCCGCCGGGGCGGCGGTGTCCGCGCCCCGGCTGAGCCGTACCGCCAGCAGCACGGTGAGCACCGTGTTGGTCAGCAGCACCGCCGAGACCACCGGCGGTGGCGCGCCGGCCCGGGTCACCGTCCACAGCGGCACCACGAGCGTGAGCGCCGTCAGGTGCAGGGCCAGCACCGCCGACGCCCCGCTGACGGCGAGGAACCGCCCGTCGCGCAGCGCGCCGCCGGCCCGGAACGCGCCGCGCCGGGCCGGCCGGCCGCCGGTCGCCGGCGGCTGGGCCGGCAGCCGCAGCAACAGCGCCGCCGAGAGCAGGTAGGTGGCGGCGTCCCCGACCACCAGCACCTGGTACGCCCGGTGGGTGTCCACGGCCAGTGCGATCCCGGCCAGCGCCGTGCCGACCGCGATGCCCAGGTTGGCGACCGCGCGCAGGGTGGCGAAGGCGTGCACCCGACCCTCGGGTCCGCCGACCGCGGCCACCAGCGCGGCCCGGACCGCCAGGTTGCCCGAGGTGAGCAGCGCGTCCAGCACCGCCACCGCGAGGAACACCGGAAATGAGTCGACCAGCAGGTACGCCGCCGCCACGACCGCCTGGCACACCTGGAGCAGGGCGCGCAGCGTACGCGGGTCGCGCCGGTCGGCCAGCGCGCCGAGCGGCACGCTCGCGGTGAGCCCGACCAGCCCGGCGACGGTGAGCCCGGCACCGACCGAGGCGGGGGAGAGGCCGACGTCCCGGGTCAGGTAGAGCGCGGACCCGGCCGTCCAGAGCCCCAGGCCGACCGTGTTGGCCAGGGTGGCCATTAAGAGGGCACGCAGGTGTCCCGGCGGCGGGATCGGCGACGTGCCGAACAGCCGGCGCCACCCACGCCGAGCTGCGACGTCCCCGTCGACGGCCATGCCATCGACCCTAGGCAGGTCCGCGCCGGCGTGGTTTCCCGACGGACGCGACGCCGGTCACACGGGACGGGCGAGCCGCTCCCACGGTTGCGGTACGCGTACCGCAGCCATGCCTGCCGCCGTCGCCGCCTGCACGCCCAGGTCGGTGTCCTCGAACACGAGGCAGTCCGTCGGGGCCACGCCCAGCCGCCGGGCGGCGAGCAGGAAACCTTCCGGGTCGGGCTTGGGCCGCGTGTAGTCCCCGGCGCAGACCAGCGTCTCGAACCGGTCGAGCAGGCCCAGCGCGGTGAGCGAGGCGGTGACCGACTCCCGGGTGCTCCCCGAGACGACCGCGAAGGGAACCCGCCCGTGGGCGTCCTCGATGTGCGCCAGCACCTCCGGAACGGCGGTCACCGCGGGCAGCCCGCGCTGGTAGAACGCCTCCTGGCGGCCTGCCACCAGCTCGACCGGCATGGCCAGTCCGTGGCGTTCGTTCAGGTCGGCGACGATGTCGGCGACCGGCCGGCCGCCCCAGGCGTAGAACAGTTCCTCGGGGAACTCGCAGCCCCACTCGTCCAGGGCCGACAGCCAGGCGGCGTGGTGCAGCGGCATCGAGTCGACGATGGTGCCGTCGCAGTCGAACAGGTACGCGCGGAAGCCGCCGGGCGGCAGAGGCAGGAGCACCGGTGCAGGTTACGGGAAATTCGCTGGCCGCCCCGTCACCCCTCTGCCAGGGTCCGAGCCGTGGAACCCAGCAGGTCCGCCCGGGCGGACGAGTTGACCGCCGTGCAGTGGATCGAGGTCGCCTCCGGCGCACCGTTCCGCGAGATCGGCATGACCGACGTCGCCGACATGCCGCCGCTGCCGCTGGAGGTGCTGGCCGCGGCCCAGGGTGAGGGTCGGCTCCGGGTCACCGTCGGCCCCCACGACCGCCCGGTCGCCTTCGTGGTGGTCGAGCTGGTGGACGGCTGCGCGCACGTGCAGCAGCTCAGCGTCGACCCCGCGTACGCCCGGCGGGGGATCGGGCGGCGGCTGCTCGACGACGTGGCCGCCTGGGCCGCCGGGCAGGGACTGCCGGCGCTGACGCTGACCACGTTCCGCAGCGTGCCGTGGAACGGACCGTACTACGCGCGCTGCGGCTTCCGGGAGCTGACCGGGGCGGAGGTCACCCCGGGGCTGGCCGGGCTGCTGGCGGCCGAGGCGGCGCTCGGGTTGGACCCGGCCGACCGGATCGCGATGCGCCGGCCGGTCGGCTGACCCGTCACCGCGCCGGCCCGCGAGCTGTCAGCGGCGACCGGGACGCGGGCCGCCGTACAGGTGCACCCGGTCGTCCCGGTCGCGGGCCCACCGGGCGTCGCGGCTGGTCCAGCGGACCACGATCCGCTGCACCACCAACCTGCTCACCGGCGCACCCCGACCAGCCGTTCGGTGGCGAGGCAGGAGACCAGGCAGCGTTCCTTGGCATCACCCAGCAGCCGGGCCGTCCAGTCGGTGCCGCCGCCGTCGCCGACCTCCAGCGTCCCGTCGGCCAGGGTGAGGCGCAGCGCGGCGCCGCGGTAGTAACCGCGCCCGCGTTGCCGTTCGGGCTCGTCGTGCAGCGTGATCCCGTCGGCGGTGAGGGCCGGCCGGACGGTGTCGGCGAGCCGTTCGCCGGCGACCCGGTCGAGGACCGTCACGTGCAGCCGGGGCCCGGCCGGCGACGCCAGGTCGGCGAGGACCCGGTGCCACCAGGTCAGGTGCCGGACGAGCAGCCGCGCCTCCGTGCGTCCCGACCCGGCGTCCCGGGCGCTGGACACCAGCGTGAAGAGCCGGAAGTGCGCCGAGGCGGCCGGCCCGAAGTCCTGCGCCCGCAGCACCCGCTGCACGGCGGCCAGGTGCACCTCGTCGCCGCGCCGTCGGCGTACGGCCGCCTCGACGGCCAGGGCGTTCGTCGGGTCGCTCACCACCTCGGTACCGCGCACCGTGCTGACGATCCGGTGCTGGCTGACCGGCGCGACGGCGGTGCAGGTGCCGAGCGGGGCGACGGGGGACAGTTCCACGCCCGCCACGTCGGCGGGCAGCAGCTCCCACAGCCGTGCCTCCACCCGGGTCACCGCGCGGGGGTCGACGTCGGCCGGGCGGACGAAGCGGTCCTCGCGCCAGCGCCGCAGCACGTCAGCCGGGCGGACGGTCGCGGCGCGGTCCCGGGCCACCGACAACAGCAGCGTGCGCAGGTCCGCCGCGGGCAGGCCGGCCAGCGCGGCGCGGGTGCCCGCCGGCAACGCCGCCCACACCCGACGCTCCGCGCCGGACATTTCGCCGTCGTCCATGGCCGCCACCATCGCGTACGCGCTCGCCGTGCGTCCACCGGGTTTCGTCCGGCCGACAGGTGGCGTCAACGCAGGCAGGGGTGACCTGTTTGATGGGGCAACAGTTGTTGGCCGACAAGATCCTGCTGGTAGCTTGATCAACAAATCGTCGTCCAATGGTCGGCCGCGGGGGGTTTCGGATGAGCGTGACGGCCGGGTTGCCTCTGTCCATTGAGGACAACGGGTGACCGTCATCAGGGTGATCGTCCTGCTGCTGTTCCTGCTCGCCCTGGCCATCCCGGTCTTCGCGCGGGCGGCGCACCGCGTCAACCGTGATCTGGAGATCCTCGCGGCCATGCCGGCCGCCGGAGACCCGGATCCCGACGAACCGGTGCCAGGGCCGGAGTGCCCGCACGACCCGACCCGCCTCCGGTTCGCCGGCCGACCGTCAGTGGGCGCCGCCGAGGTTGAGCACGACGACCCCGGCGACGACCAGGCCGGCGCCGACCACCTTCGCGAGGTTGAGCGGCTCGCCCAGGAAGGTCGCCCCGATCGCCATGATGGCTGCGGTGCCCAGCCCGGACCAGATCGCGTACGCGACGCCGACCGGGATCTCCTTGACTGCTAGGGCGAGCAGCCCGAACGCCGACAGATACGCCACCGCGAGCCCGAGCGTCGGCCAGAGCCGGGTGAAGCCGTCGGTGGCCTTGAGCAGGCTGGTCCCGATCACCTCGGCGGTGATCGCGCCGAGCAGGAAGAGGTACGCCATGCGCCCCGTCATACACTGCGCCATGCCGTTCGGCGCACAGCCCACCATGTCGGGGCAGCTCGTCGGGATGCGGCCACTCCGTCCGATCGACTTCGACGACCTGTACGCGGTGGCGCGGGACCCGCTGATCTGGGCGCAGCATCCTGTGCGGGACCGGCACCGGCGGGCGGTGTTCGCACAGTTCTTCGCGGAGTCCCTCGCCTGCGGCGGGGCGCTGACCGTCACCGCCGTCGGCGGCGAGGTCATCGGGTCGTCCCGGTTCCACGGCTACGACGCGGCGCGCAGCGAGGTCGAAATCGGTTGGACCTTCCTCGCCCGCGCGTACTGGGGCGGGGCGGCGAACGCCGAGCTCAAGGCCTTGATGGTGGGCCACGCGTTCTGCTTCGTCGAGCGGGTGGTCTTCATCGTCGGCCCGGAGAACCGGCGCTCGCAGCGCGCCTTGGAGAAGATCGGTGCGGTTCGGGCGGGCAGTCGACCGGACGCCGCGGGCCGGCCGAGCCTGCTGTACGAGCTGCGTCGTCCCTCGGCGGGCCGGCCGGCCTAGCGGCGGAAGCCCGGGAGCCCGGCGACGAACGCCTGCCAGGCGGCGGGAGGGAAGGCGAGGGTGCCGCCGGTGCGGTCCTTGGAGTCGCGGACGGCGACGACGCCGGGCAGGTTGTCGGCGACCTCGACGCAGTTGCCGCCGTTGGAGCTGCTGCGGGTGCTGGTGCGCCAGCGGGCGCCGGTCAGGTCAGCCATGGTCGCGCCTTCAGGAACTGGATGGTCTGGTCGCGCGGCAGCGCCACCGACCTGAGAGTGTCCCAGACCTGCCAGAGGGCGGCAACGTCCTTCGTGGTCCGCCCGGCCGCCTGGTCGTCCAGGTAGGCCACGTCGGCACGGTCGTCCGTGCTGGCGATGACGAACGCGCCGGCCTGGCCGGGGTGGAAGCCGGCGCGCAGCGGCAGCACGTGCAGCAGCACCCGGGGCCGCTGCGCCATGGCCACCAGGTGGTCGAGTTGCGGCTGCATGATCTCCGGTTCGCCCCGGCGCAGCGCGGCCTCGTCCACCACGAAGACGGTCAGCGGTGGCCGGGGCCGGTCGAAGACGGCGGCCTGCCGCGCGAGCCGGGCGGCGACGTAGCCCTCCACCGCGTCGTCGGCGAGCGGGCCGCTGCTCAGCACCGCGTGCGCGTACGCCTCGGTCTGGAGCAGGCCGGGCAGCACGGACGGCTCGAACGACCGGAGGGTGTCCGCCCGGCGCTCCACCTCGGCCCAGGGCAGGAACCAGACCGGCTCGCGGCGGCGGACCACGTCCGGCCAGAGTTCGCCCACTTCCCGGCCGAGCGCCCGGGACACCGCCGCCCGATGCCGGGGATGCGGGACGCGCCCGGGGTGACCCAGCGGGCGGCGGTTTTCGGGTCCACCCCGACCCGGTCGGCCAGGGACTCCGCCGTCTCGCCCGCCTCGGCCATGGCGATCCGCAGCGCCTCGTTCACACCCGCCTCCACACAGGACGTCCCGGACGTCCGCCGACCCTACCGCCACGCGGTGTGACCGTCTCGCGACGCGCGGAAGCATTCCGGTGAGCGGAACCGACGCCGTGGCCCGAACTGGCGGCGGGACCGCGGGCCGCCCGGACAACGGCGTCCGGGCGGCCCTCCATCGACCGTCGAGGAGGCCCCGTTGTTCCGGTTCCGCCGTCGTGACCCCCTCCCGCCCCCGCCCCGCGTCCCGCGTCCCCGCCCGGCCTGGGAGAACGCGCCCACCCAGGTCTTCCCGACCATGGCGCCCGGCCGGGCCGGCAGCCTGACCCCGGCCCAGCGGTGGCGGGCCGGCGGCTGGTGCCGCAACGCCGGTCCCGGGGGCGGGCGTCACGGCGCTGCGGGCGGACGGCATGACGCCGGCCCGGGCGGCGGGCGGCGTGCCGGCGGCCCCGGAGGCGGGGCCGCGTGAGCCGGCCGGCGCGACCGCACGTACCCATGCGGCCGCTGTGGCGGTGCCGGGCGTGCGGCGCGGAGTGGCCGTGCCAACCCGCGCGGCTGGCGCTGCTGGTCGAGTACCGCCACGACCGGACCGCGCTGCTGGTCTACCTCGGCACCCTGATGCAGGAGGCCGGCGACCACCTCGCCCAGCTCAACGCCCACACCCGTCCGCCCGCCCTGACCGACCGCTTCCTCACCTGGGCCCGCGCCCGTGGCCAGGACCCCACGCCGCCCTGACCGTGCGACAACTTCGGGGAAGTTGCTGCCTCCGCGACCGGTGGTGGCAGCAACTTCCCCGAAGTTGCTGCCACCGAGAGGTGGGAGCGTTTCCGGCGGGGTGTTTTCAGGATGGCCTGTCAATCGGCTTGGCCCGATGCGCTGCGGGGCGGGCCGACAGTGAGATTCGCCGCGCCAGGCAGCATCGTCCTGATCTCCTAGAGACAACTGATGCCTTCGCCTGGCAGGCTGCCTCCCATGACCCTGAAGCTTCGTTCCGTGGGGGCGAGCGACCGAGGGCTGATCCGCAGCGGGAACCAGGACGCGCTCCACGCCGGCAGCTGGCTCGTCGCCGTCGCCGACGGCATGGGCGGCATGGCGGCCGGTGATCTGGCCAGCCGGATCGCCATCGACGCGGTGGCCCCACTCGACGTGGAGACCCCGGAGGACGCGCTGGTCGCCGCCCTGCAGAGCGGCATCGAGCTGGCCACCGCGGGGATCCGGCGAGCCGTCGAGGAGGACCCGGAACGCCAGGGCATGGGCACCACACTGACCGGACTGCTCTTCGCCCGCACCGGCAGCTGCCTGGCCCTGGCGCACGTCGGCGACTCCCGGGCCTACCTGTTCCGAGAGGGCGTGCTGAAGCAGGTCACCCGCGACGACACGTTCGTGCAGATGCTGGTCGACCAGGGCGTGATCACCCCGGAGCAGGCGAGCAGCCACCCCCGCCGGGCCGTGGTCACCCAGGCGTTGCAGGGCGACGAGGTCTCCCCGGCGTACGCGACCATGGTGCCCCGGGCGGGCGACCGCTGGCTGCTGTGCAGTGACGGCCTCTCCAACGTGGTCCGCGCGGACACGCTGGCCGAGGTGCTCGGCGGATACGCCGACCGGGAGGCGTGCGCGGCCAAGCTCATCGACCTGGCGTTGCGGGCCGGCGGCCCGGACAACGTGACCGTGCTGATCGCCGACGTGGTGGACGAGCCGGCCTGAGTCAGCGCCGGCGCGGGGTGGCGCGCCGGGTGGGCTCGGCCGTGGTCGGGTCTTCCGGCCACGGGTGCCGGGGATAGCGTCCCCGCAGCTCCGCCCGGACCTGCGGGTAGCCGGTGCGCCAGAACGAGGCCAGGTCGGCGGTGACCGCCACCGGCCGGCCGGCGGGGGAGAGCAGGTGCAGCAGCACCGGCACCCGGCCGTCGGCGATGCGCGGCGCGTCCCGCCAGCCGAAGGTCTCCTGGAGCTTGACGGCGAGCACCGGGGCGGCCGGGTCGGCGTAGTCCACCCGGATCCGGGAGCCGCTGGGCACCGGGAGCCGCTCCGGGGCCAGCTCGTCCAGCCGGCCGGCCTGCCGCCAGTCGAGCAGCCGGCGCAGCGCCGCCGTCACGTCGATCCGGGCCAGGTCGGCCCGCCGGCGGGCGCGGGCCAGCTCCGGGCCCAGCCAGATGGGCGCGGCGTCGAGCAGCGCCGGGTCGGCGACGTCCGGCCACTCGTCGCCGAGCGCCTGCCGGCAGAAGGCCAGCCGGCGGCGCAGCGCGGTCGCCTCCGGCGTCCAGGTCAGCAGGCCCAGGCCGCCCTGGCGCAACCCGGTCAGCACGGCCTCGGCGACCCGGGCCGGGTCCGGCGCGGGCAGCGGCCGGTCGACCAGCTCGATCGCGCCGAGCCGGACCACCTCCCGGGCCACCACGTCACCGCCGGACCAGCCGACCTCGCGGTCGGTGCGCAGCAGCGGCCCGCCGGCCTCCCGCGCGGTCGCCTCGTCCACCGGCGTGGCCAGCCGCACCCGGGCGGCCGGCGCGCCGGGGGAGCGGTCGGCCACCGCGACCGCCAGCCAGGCCGACCCGACCAGCCCCGACCCGGCCGCCAGCTCCGCGGCGGTCCCGCCGGCCATCAGGTACGCGGAGCCGCCGGGCCGCCTTCGGGCCAGCCGTTCCGGGTACGCCAGCCCGACCAGCAACCCGGCGGCCAGGTCATCGGGCAGCCGGTGCCCGGCGGTCCCGCCCTGCCCGGCGTGGGCCGGAGGCGCGGCCCCGGCGGTCCGGTGCGGCCGGTCCGCGTCGCGGGTCGCGCCGTGCGGCGGCGCCTCGGCGGCGCCCGGGCCGGCCCCGGCAACCCGGACGGGCAGGGTCGCGCGCAGCCGGCGGACCTCGGCGCGCCAGCGGGCGGTGGCGGCCGGGTCGGCGCCGGCGCGCAGCCGCCGCCAGAGCGCCGTGAGGTCGTCGCCCGCCCCACCGAGCGTCTCCTCGGCGAGCAGGGCGACCACCTCGGCGGCCCGGTCGGCGCCGACCCGCTCCGCGCCGTCCAGCAGCGCCCGGGCCAGCCGGGGATGGGTGCCGGCGGCAGCGACGGCCCGCCCCCGCGCGGTGATCCGACCGTCCGGGTGCACGGCGCCGAGCGTGGTGAGCGTCTCCCGGGCGACCGCGAGGGCGGCCGGCGGCGGCGGGTCGGGCAGCGCCAGCCCGCTGCCGTCCGGGTCGCCCCAGGCGGCCAGCTCCAGGGCGAACCCGGTCAGGTCGGCGGTGGCGATCTCCGGCTCCGGCTGCGGGGCGAGCCGGGCGTGGGTCGCCTCCGACCAGCACCGGTAGACCGCCCCGGGGGCCTCCCGGCCGGCCCGGCCGGCCCGCTGGGCGGCCGCCGCCCGGGACACCGGCACGGTGACCAGCGCGCCCAGCCCCCGCGCCAGGTCGGTCCGGGCCACCCGGCTCAGCCCGGCGTCGACCACCACCCGGACACCGGGCACGGTCAGGCTGCTCTCCGCCACCGAGGTCGCCAGCACCACCCGTCGCCGATCCGCCGGCTGGAGGGCGGCGTCCTGGGCCGCCCCGGGCAGCCGGCCGTGCAGCGGCAGCACGGCGACGGAGTTGGACAGGTCGGCCAGCCGGCCGGCCACCGCGCTGATCTCGCCGGCCCCGGGCAGGAAGACCAGCACGTCCCCGTCCCGCTCGCGCAGCGCCCGTCGGAGGGTGGCCGCCACATGGTCGAGCAGCCCCGGGTCGACCCGGCCGGCACCGGGCGCGGTGACCGGCCGGGGCGGCGGCGCCCAGATCCGCGCCACCGGATGCAGGGCCGCCTCCGCGCGGACCACCGGCGCGGGTCCGGCCGCCCCGCCGAGCAACGCGGCGAACTGGTCCGCCTGCGGGGTGGCCGACATGGCCAGCAGCCACAGGTCCGGCCGGAGCGCGCCGCGGGCCTCCACGGCGAAGGCGAGCGCCAGGTCGGCGTCGAGCTGCCGCTCGTGGCACTCGTCCAGCAGCACCGCGCCCACCCCGGGCAGCTCCGGGTCGTGGTGCAGCCGCCGGACCAGCAGCCCGGTGGTGACCACCTCGACCCGGGTGTCCGGGCCGACCCGCCGCTCGCCGCGTACGGCGTACCCGACCCGGCCGCCGACGCGCTCGCCGAGCAGGGCGGCCATCCGGCGGGCGGCGGCCCGGGCGGCGACCCGCCGGGGTTGGGCGATCACCACCCGGCCGGCCACCTCGTCGGCCACCGCGAGCGGGGCGAGGGTGGTCTTGCCGGTGCCGGGCGGCGCCACCAGGACCGCCGCGCCGGCCGCGCGCAGCGCCCCGACCAGCGCCGGCAGCACCGGCCGGACCGGCAGGTCGAGGGGTACGTCGGAGAGCACGGACCCACTCTCGCACCCGCGGCCCGGGTCGGCCGCCGGCCCCCTGTTCCGCTTCTCACATTGACCGTCACCGTTGGATGGCGGAGGGTGACGGAATGGCGATGATGGCGTACGGCGACCCGGCCGCCGCCGCCTTCGCGGCGACCCGGCACCTGCCCGCCGCGGGGCTGGCGAGCTGGCGGGCCGCGGTCGCCCGGCACCTGCCGGTCGGGCCCGGTGCCCGGCTGCTCGACCTCGGGGCCGGCACCGGCGCCTGGGCGACCGCCTTCCGGTCCTGGTACGACGTGCGGGTGGTGGCGGTGGAACCGGCGGCGGCCATGCGGGCCCGCTCGGCGTACCCGGAAATGGTGGCCGCGCGGGCGGAGGCGCTGCCGATCGCGGCGGCCGGGTTGGACGGCGCCTGGCTCTCCACCGTGGTGCACCACCTGTCGGACCTGCCGGCGGTCGCCGCCGAGCTGCGGCGGGTGCTGCGGCCCGGCGCGCCGGTGCTGATCCGGTCGGTCTTCGCGGGGCGCGGCGGTGGCGTCACGCTGTTCCGCTGGTTCCCGGAGGCGCTGCGGGTGGTGGACGGCTATCCCTCGGTGGCCGACGTCTGCGCCGCGTTCGAGCCGGCCGGTTTCGCCCCGGTGGCGTTGACGCCGGTGCCGCAGGTCAGCGCCCGGTCACTGCGGGACGCCGCGCACGGGCTGCGCCGGGCGGCACACACCCCGCTGGCCCTGCTCGACGACGCCGACTACGACCGGGGCCTGCGCCGGCTGCGCGCCGCGGCGGGGCGGACACCGGACGCCCCGGTGGTCGACGTGCTGGACTTGCTCGTGCTGCGCTGAGACGGAACGACCCGGTCGGTGAACCACCGACCGGGCCCGCGTGGACACGACGATGGCCGGGCCCGCCGACCCGGCCATCGTCTCCACCCCCTAGTACGTTCCGTCCAGCTGCCCCCGCAGCTTGGTCAGTGCCCGGGCCAGCAGCCGGGACACGTGCATCTGGGAGACGCCGATCTGATCGGCGATCTGCGACTGGGTCAGGTTGCCGTAGAAGCGCAGCGTGAGGATCTTCTGCTCGCGCTCGTCGAGCGTGGCGAGCGCCGGGCCGAGCGCCACCCGCAGCTCGGCCAGCTCGAACTCGGAGTCCTCGCCGCCGAGCATGTCGCCCAACTCGGTCGCCCGGTCGCCGTCGCCGGTCGGGGTGGACAGCGACACCGCGTTGTACGCGCGGGCGCCCTCCAGCCCTTCCAGGACCTCTTCCTCGGTGAGGTTGAGGTGGGCGGCGATGTCGGCGACCGTCGGCGAGCGGCCGAGGGTCTGCAGCAGCGAGCTGTTGGCGTCGGAGATCGCCAGCCGCAGCTCCTGCAGGCGACGCGGCACCCGGATGTCCCAGGTGCGGTCGCGGAAGTGCCGCTTGAGCTCGCCGATGATGGTCGGGATGGCGTAACCGGCGAAGTCGACGCCCCGGGTGGGGTCGAACTTGTCGATCGCCTTGATGAGGCCGACCGCGGCCGTCTGGGCCAGGTCGTCGGTGGGTTCGCCCCGGCCGCTGTAGCGGTGGGCGAGGTGGTTGGCGAGCGGCAGCCAGGCCTCGATCGCCTTGTCCCGCAGCGCCGGGCGCGACGGGTGGTTGGTGGGCAGGGCGGCCATCGCGTGGAGCAGGTCGGCGGCGCTGTCGGTGAGCGCCCGCGGGTCGAGCTTCGCGGAGGTGGACGGCGCGGCGGCCGCCTGTTCGGTCATGGTCTTCGCGGTCATGGGTGGTCCTCCCTGCACCTCGTCCGCGGAAAAAAGACGTGACGCTTCGGTTTAGGTTCTGGTGGTCCGTTCGGAAGCCACCTTAACCCGATCGGCTCTTCGAAATCTAGCCGAAAGTACGATGTACTTAAGCCGTGTCCGGGCATCAACGTCCAGAATCTGCCACAAAAGCCTTCGTGAATCGCTCTCCGATGGGCCCATCCCGGGCCGCCCGGACGGTGATGGCGGCCGGCCGACCGGTCAATGGGAAACCCGACAATCGGCGCGCAGTGTCGGCCTTCCGTCGTTGTTCCGCTGACGAGACCGCCCGTAGCGTCCCCTGTGTACATGTCTACGGAGGCACCGTGCTGGATCCCGCCGCCCCGCAACTCGTCGTCAACGCCCCGACGCTGCTGTTCAGCTGGTTGCCGGCGGATCCCGAGGCGGTCGTGGCGCTCGTCCCGGCAGGCCTGCGCGCCCGAGCGGACCGTCAGGTCTTCCTCTGTCAGTACGTGGTGGACGACGGGTGCCAGACCTCCGGCTTCGGCCCATACTCGCTCACCTTCCTGGGTGTCTCGCTGGAGGACCAGGACCCGCCCGACGGGCACACCCCGGGCGGCTGGTGGACCCACTACCTCGCGTCCAGCCCCCTGGTCCGGCAGTACGCCGCCGCCCGCGGCGCCCCGGCGGCAGCCGGGGAGACGTGCGTCGCGGTGCGAAGCGGGCGGCTCAGCACGGAGACCCGGGCCGACGGCCGCCCGCTGATCCGGGTCACCGGCCAGGTCGGGCACACCGGCACCGATGCGCACAACGGGCACCACCGCTACCTGACCGCGCGCCACGGCGAACTGATCGTGGCCGACTACCCGTACGTCGCCGAGCCGGTGTCGCCGTTCGAGATCGAGTCGGTGGAGTTCCTCGCCCCGGACCACCCGGTCTACCCGCTACGCCCGGCCAACCCGCTGCACGTCTGCTGGGGCTTCTACTCGCCCCGGGTGTCGTTCGCGTACCCGGCCCGGCCGAACCGGCTGGACGAGCCGGTGCCGGCCGACGACCTGCCCGCGCCGGTTCACCAGGTGCCCGCCCGCCGCGCCCGCAGCGGCCTTCCGTCCGGGTCGTAGACCAGCCGGTAGGCCGGCAACGCCCAGAGCCGCGTCCGCCAGGGCAACCGTTCCGGCTGGTGCGGCCGCAGCCGCCCCGGCGGCCGGGGCCCGGTACGCCCCGAGGCGTGCCAACGTTCCAACGCCTCGGCCGCCCCGGTGATTGCCGCGACCGCGTCCGCCGGGTCGAGCAGGTCGTGGTCCTCCCCGCCGTCCGGATCCCGGTCCAGGTGCTCCCGCCACAGCCGCAGCCGCAGGTCCCGGGCGAACCGCCGGGCGCCGTCGCCGAGCCCGGCCGGATCGGCCGGTGCCCGCTCGTCCCGGGTCTCGTCCAGCACCGCGCAGGACAGCTCGCTGTCGTGCGTCCAGGAGCGGCGGTTGAAGTTGTCGCTGCCCACGCTGGCCCAGACGTCGTCCACCACGCAGACCTTGGCGTGCACGTACACCGGGGTGCCCTCGTGGTTCTCCACGTCGAAGACGTGCACCCGTCCCGGGGCGGCCCGCTGGCACAGCGAGATGGCCTGTTCCCGGCCCACCAGGTTCGGGGGCAGCGCCAGCCGGCCGTCGACGTCCGGGTGGCGCGGCACCACCGCGACGAGGTGCAGCTCCGGACGCTCGCGCAGCGCCCGGGCGAAGAGGTCGGCCACCTCCGTCGACCAGAGGTACTGGTCCTCCAGGTAGATCAGCCGGCGGGCCCGGCGGACCGCCTTGGTGTAGCCACGGGCGACCGTCCGCTCCCCGTCCGGGGCGAACGGGTATCGCGGCCGGACCGCGGGGTAGGTGCGTAGCACCTGGATCTGGTGCGGGCCGCAGGGTGGGGGGTCGGCCGGCTGGTCGGGCAGCGGGTCCGGGCTGAGGTCCGCGCCGCGCAGCCGGTCCCGCAGGTACGCCAGCGGGTTCTCCGAGTCCAGCGGCATCGGGTCGGTCCACCGCTCCCGGAACGTGGTGTCCAACGCGCCGACCACCGGGCCGCGCAGGGCGAGCTGGACGTCGTGCCACGGCGGGTGCGGCCCGTACCTCGGGGACATGGCGACCGCCTGGCGGTCGCCGTGGTGCGCGGCGTCGTCCCGCCGGCTGTGGCAGAGGTCGATCCCGCCGGCGAACGCCACGTCGCGGGACGGGTCGTCCGGGTGGCGCAGCACGACCAGCTTCTGGTGGTGCGAGCCGCCGCGCCGGACCCGCTGGTCCAGCAGCACCTCGCCGCCGGCCGCGCAGAGCGCCTCGCTGAGGCTACGGTTCTCCGCCTCGCTGTAGGAGAGCGCGTCGAGGTGGGAGCGCCAGATCAGGCCCTTGACGATCACCCCACGCTGGGCGGCCTGGGCGAAGAGCTGCACCACGGTCGGGCCGTCGGGGCGCATCAGCTGGTCGGGATCGCCCCGCCAGTCGGTGAAGAAGAGATGGTCGCCGGCCTTGAGCGCCGTCACCTCCTCGACCAGCCGGTCGAAGTAGGCGGCGCCGTGAATCAACGGCTCGGCGAGGTTTCCCGTCGCCCAGACGGGTAACTCAGACCCTGGGTTGGCGCGTTCCTGTGCGGTGAGGAACCAGTCCCGCATCGTCACGTCCAGCCTCCCGAGGTCGACACCGTCCTCACGGTAGGACCCCCGACACCTGGTTGCACGCCGACCGCCCCAGGCCGGCGCAGCTCGGACGCGGGGCCCCACCGCACCCCTGGAGCACGAGAACCGAGGAGGCCACACCATGCACGCCGAGACCACGAACACCGTGACCGAGTACCGCGAGCAGGCGGTCGAGAGCGAGCGGGGGGCGCTGGTCGCGGTCTTGGTGATGGTGCTGCTCGGCGTCGCCGGCATCTTCGCCGTCTCCTGAACCACCGGCGGGCGCCCCGGACTATGCCGGGACGCCCGTCGTCCACTGGTCAGGGGCGCGCGCCCTCGCCGCCGGTGTGCGGCAGGCGCTCGGCCGGGATCACGCCGAGCCGGCCGGCCTGGTAGTCCTCGACCGCCTGGATCAGCTCGGCCCGGGTGTTCATCACGAACGGGCCGTAGTGCGCCACGGGCTCCCGGATCGGCTGCCCGCCCATGATGTACAGCTCCAGGGCGGGGGTGTTGCCGTCCTGCTTCGCGTCCGCGGTCACCCGCAGCGCGTCGCCCGGGCCGTGCACGGCGAGCTGGCCGAGGCGGATCGGCCGGCGGTCGGTGCCCACGGTGCCCCGACCGGCCAGCACGTAGACCAGCGCGTTGAAGTCCGGCCGCCAGGGCAGGCTCAGCTCCGCGCCCGGCTGGAGCGTGACGTGCGCGATCGTGATCGGGGTGTGGGTCGAGCCCGGCCCCTGGTGCCCGGCGATCTCCCCGGCGATCACCCGGACCAGCGCGCCGCCGTCGGGCGTGGTGAGCAGCGCCGACTCCCGGCCCCGGATGTCCTGGTAGCGCGGCGGGATCATCTTCGCCACCTTGGGCAGGTTGACCCAGAGCTGGAGGCCGTGGAAGAGGCCGCCGCTCATCACCAGGTGCTCCGGCGGCGCCTCGATGTGCAGCAGGCCGCTGCCGGCCGTCATCCACTGGGTGTCGCCGTCGGTGATGGTGCCGCCGCCACCCTGCGAGTCCTGGTGGTCCATGATCCCGTCGATCATGTAGGTCACCGTCTCGAAGCCGCGGTGCGGGTGCCACGGGGTGCCCTTCGGCTCGCCCGGGGCGTAGTCGACCTCGCCCATCTGGTCGAGGTGGATGAACGGGTCCAGCTCGGTCAGCGGCACGCCGGCGAAGGCCCGGCGGACCGGGAAGCCCTCACCCTCGTAGCCACTCGGCGCGGTGGTCAGCCGGCGGACCGGCCGGAAGGCGGTGGTGGACTCGTCCAGCTGCGGCAGGCGGGGCAGGACGAGGACGTCGTCGACGGTGATCGCGGGCATCTCGGGCTCCTTACTTGTCGGCCGGGGTGGACGACGCGTCGCGGTCGGCGCGCAGGCGCCGGCCGAGCCGCTCGAAGACCCGGGTGAGGCAGGCGACCTCGGCGTCGTCGAGGTCGTCCATCAGGTGGGTACGCACGGAGCGCAGGTGGTGCGGCGCGGCCTCGCGCAGCGCCAGCAGGCCGGCGGCGGTCAGCACGGCCTCGCTGCCGCGGCGGTCCTCCGGGCAGGACTGGCGGGCGACCAGGCCCCGCTTCTGCATCGAGGAGATCTGGTACGTCAGCCGGCTCGGCGAGAAGACCAGCCGCCCGGCCAGCTCACCCATCCGCAGCCGCTGCCCCGGCGCCTCGGAGAGCAGCACCAGCACGTGGTAGTCGGCGAAGCTCAGCTCGCTGTCCGCGCGCAGGTCGTCCTCTAGCTGCGTGAAGAGCCGCTGGCTGGATTCGATGTACGCGCGCCAGCAGGCCATCCGCTCGCTGTCCAGGCTCTCCGTCATGGCTTGAAGAGTAGCACTACTTAAAATTTAAACAAGCCGCTCGCCATCTCTGTGAGCGGGGCGACAACGGTGCTTGACGACGATGACGTTGAAATCTGAATTGATGCCCGGCGAGCGGCGGCCCGACCGGCCGTGCCACACTCCGCCCCGTGGAGGACCTCGAGCTGACCGCCCCCGGCCTGCTGCTGCGCCCCTGGCGGGACGGGGACGCCGCGGCCGTGCTGGTGGAGTTGGCCGACCCCGAGATCGCCCGGTGGAACGCGCAGGGGGTGACCGACCTGCCACGGGCCCTCGCCTGGGTGCGCCGGCGCGCCGACCGGAGCTCCGGCACCCACGTCTCCCTCGCCGTCACCGACGCCACCGACGGGAGGCTGCTGGGCGCGGCGTCGCTGCACCAGATCCAGGATGGCAACGCCGCGATGGGCTACTGGACGGCCGCCGCCGCCCGGGGTCGGGGCGTCGCGTCCCGGGCGGTCACCGCCCTCACCGCCTGGGGCTTCGGCGAGCTAAGCCTGCACCGGGTTCAGCTGTGGCACGCGGTCGACAACGAGGCGTCCTGCCGGGTGGCCGAGCGGTCCGGGTACCGGCTGGAGGGCGTCCTGCGGGAATCCCACCGCTACGGCGACGGGCGCCGGCACGACGAGCACCTGCACGCCCGGCTCGCCACCGACCGCTGAGCTGCGCCATGCCTGCCCGACGACGGCACCTGGCGGGGTTCCGCGGGTCGGGTTCGCGCTGCTGGCTAGGGTCAAGGGATGGATGATCTCGACGTCCTCGACTGGCGGGAACAGGTGGCCCGGCTGTACCTGTCGGACCTCGACCTGGCCGGGTTCCGGGCCGCCCGGGACGAGCTGTTCCGCACCCATCCCGCCAGCCCGCTGCCGGCCGCCGACCGGCCCGGGTTCACCGGGGCGCGCTGGTACCGACCCGATCCGGCGGCCGTGGTGGAGGCGCCGCTGCGCCCCGCCACCGGCACCGAGAGCATCGACACCGGCGGCCCCGACGGCGTCGTCCGGTACCGCCGGATCGCGGTGGCCGAGACGCCGTGGGGACCACTCACCCTCTGGTGGATCGAGGCGTACGGGGGCGGGCTCTTCCTGCCGGTGCGGGACGCCACCTGCGGCGCCGGGAGCTACGGCGGCGGGCGCTACCTCACCGACACCGTGAAGGGCACGTTCGGGCGGGGGCTGACGATGCTGCCCGGCGGCCGGGTCCGGCTCGACGCCAACTACCTCTACAACCCCAGCTGCGCGTACGACGACCGCTGGGCCTGCCCGCTCGCCCCGCCCGAGAACCGGGTGGACGTGCCGATCCGGGCCGGCGAGCTGGCGTACCACTGAACCGGCGACGTCCCGGCGCGACGGGCGCGCCGGGACGTCGGGGAAGGATCGGTCAGCGGGCGGTCGCGCCGGTCGGCGTGAGGTGCATCCGGCCGAGCAACTGGCGAGCCTGGTCGGCCACGTCCGCCTCGACCGTGACCGCGTACTGGCTGGCCCGCAGCGAACTGGCCGAGGTGAAGTCGCGCTGGCCGCCGCTCATCGCGTGCGCCACCGCGCCGAACACGGCACCCCAGATGGCGCCGATCACCAGGCCGGCCAGGATCACCGCGACCCAGTTGCCGACGGTGAAGATGCCGAAGAGCAACCCGATGAACAGGCCGAACCAGGCACCGGTACCCGCGCCCACCAGGGCGGCCCGGCCCGTGGTCATCCGGCCCATCACCGTCTCGACCAGGGTCAGGTTCGTGCCGACGATCGCCGTCCGTTCCACCGGGAACCGGTTGTCGGCCAGGTAGTCCACCACGCGCTGGGCGGACGGATAGTCCGGGTACGACCCGATCGTGACAGTCGGCGGACCCGCCTGCGGTCCGTGACCGTCCCCGCTCGGCGCGGCCGGTCGACCGCCCGGACCGGACGGGAGGTTGTCGCCGCCCGGCATACCGGGTCGCCAGGCCGCGGTCGGAGTCGAGGGTCTGGTCATGAGCATCCTCCTTCGTCAGCCCGTCGCGTTCCCACCGCCCCCGAGCGGTAACGCGTGCCGGACGACGGATCGTGCACCCCGCGCCGCGCATGCCGGCGGGCGGGCCGGGTAGACACGAACGTGCCACGGATCAACGACCACGGGTTCCTCGCGGACGGGCGCAGCGCGGCGCTGGTCGACCGCGACGGCGCGGTGAACTGGTGGTGCCCGGCCCGCTTCGACGGCCCCTCGGTCTTCGGGCGGCTGCTCGACGACACCGCCGGGCACTGGAGCATCCGGCCCGAGGGCGAGTACACCAGTGAACAGTCCTACCTGGTCGACACGCTGGTGCTGCGTACCGTGTTCACCACCCGGACCGGCGCGGTGGCCGTCACCGACGCGCTGGCGCTGGAGCCCGGCGCGCGCGGCCACGACGTCGGCGCACGGTCGCCGCGGGTCCTCGCCCGGGTGGTCGAGGGGCTCGCCGGCGAGGTGCCGATGCGGGTGGAGTACCGGCCCCGCTTCGAGTACGGCCGGGTCCGTGCCTACCTTGTCGAGACCGACGGGGTGATCGAGGCGACCGCCGGCGCCTGCCACCTGGAGTTGCGCGCCAACGTGCCGATGACCTGCGGCGACGGGATGGCGTCCGGCCGGTTCGCCGCCCGCGCCGGCACCGCCCACCACTTCACCCTCGGGTACGCGCCGACCTACGACGGCGGCCCGCCCGGGCTGCCCGACGCCGACGAGGTGGTGGCCGGGACGGTGGCCGGCTGGCGGTCCTGGGCCGGGCTGCACGAGTACCACGGGTGCTACCGGGACGAGGTGCGGCGCAGCGCCCTGGTCGTGCAGGGCATGACCTACGCCCCGAGCGGGGCGGTCGTCGCGGCGGCCACCACCTCGCTGCCGGAGGAGTTGGGCGGGGACCGCAACTACGACTACCGCTACGTCTGGGTGCGCGACTTCAGCCTCACCCTGCAGGCGCTCTGGCTGGCCGCCTGCCCGGACGAGGCGAACCGGCAGTTCGCCTGGGTCGCCCGGGCGATGGGCCGGATCGGCGACGAGCCCGTGCCGATCATGTACGGCGTCGAGGGCGAGCGGGACCTCACCGAGCACCGGCTCGACCACCTCTCCGGGTACGCCGACAGCCGGCCGGTCTTCGTCGGCAACGACGCCTGGCGGCAGCGGCAGACCGACGTGCTCGGCGAGATCCTGGACGCCGCCTGGCTGATGCGGCACTACCTCGACCCGATGTCGCCGGACGTCCGGCACCTGCTGCACGCCCTCGCCGACCAGGCGGTGCGGGACTGGCGCCGCCCGGACGCCGGGATGTGGGAGGCCCGGGACGCCGAGCGGCACTACCTCTCGTCCAAGGTGCAGTGCTGGACCGCGCTGGACCGGGCCGTGCGGTTCGGGCCGCGGATCGGTGACGCCGAGGACGTCGCCCGCTGGGCCGCCGCCCGCGACGAGGTACGTGAGGTGGTGCTGACCCAGGGCTGGAGCGAGCGGGTCGGGGCGTACACCGGGGCCCTCGGCTCCGACGATCTGGACGCCTCGGTGCTGATCATGCCGCTGGTCGGCTTCCTGCCGGCCGACGACCCCCGGATGCGCGCCACCGTCGACGTGGTGGAGCGCCGGCTCTCCCGCGACGGCCTGCTGCGGCGCTGGGACGGCGACCCCGCGGGCTTCGTGATCTGCTCGTTCTGGCTGGTCGGCTGCCTGGCCAAGGCCGGCGAGCTGGACCGGGCCCGGCGACTCTTCGAGCAGCTCGCCGCCCGCGTCAACGACCTCGGCCTCTACGCCGAACAGATCGACCAGGCCACCGGGGAGCAGCTCGGCAACTTCCCGCAGGCGTTCTCGCACATCGGCCTGATCAACGCCGCCGGGCACATCACCGAGGCCGCCGAACGGCTCGGCGGCGCCGCCCGGCAGACCGTGCCGGCGGGTACGGCGATCACGGAGGGAGCACCCGGATGACCGGACGACTGGCGGGCAGGACCGCCCTGATCACCGGATCGGACTCGGGCATCGGCCAGGCCACCGCCATCGAGTTCGGCCGCGAGGGCGCCGACGTGGTGGTGCACTACCTGCACGACCACGCCGGGGCGAACCACACCAGGGCCGAGATCGAGAAGGCCGGCCGGCGGGCCGTGGTGGTACAGGGCGACATCAGCGTGGAACACCAGGTCGAGGCGATGTTCGACGAGGCCCTCGCGGAGTTCGACCGGCTGGACATCCTGATGAACGACGCCGGGGTGGACGCCTCCGGCATCCCGGTGGCCGACCTGGACACCGAGACCTGGGACCGGTGCATCCGCACCAACGTCTACGGCACGTTCTTCTGCTCCCGCCGCTTCGTCCGGCACCGGCGGGACCAGGGCGGCGGCGGGAAGATCATCAACATCACCTCGATCCACCAGGAGGTGGCCCGGGCCGGCGGCGCCGACTACGACACCAGCAAGGGCGCGATGCTCGAGTTCGCCAAGAGCCTCGCGCTGGAGGTCGCGCCGATGCACATGAACGTCAACAACATCGGCCCGGGCATGGTGCTCACGCCGTTCAACCAGCGGGCCATCGACGACCCGAAGTACCTGGAGGAGCAGGTGCAGAGCATCCCCTGGAAGCGGGCCGCGATGCCGGAGGAGATCGCCAAGGTGGCGGTCTTCCTGGCCAGCGGCGACGCCGACTACGTGACCGGGTCGACGTATTTCATGGACGGTGGCCTGATGCAGAACCAGGGCCAGGGCGCCTGACCATCGACCGACCGCGCCGCCCACGCCCCGGTCGATCATGAGGTTGACGGCGAAGTCGATCTCCATGACCGCCGCCAACCTCATGATCGACGGGAGGGTTGGCGGGGGCGTGTGCGGCAAACAACGACGGACCGGAGCTGCGCGCCCACCGACCGGCGGGCCCAGCCGTGCGGTCGGCCATGACGATCACCCCTTCCTCGAACACGTGTACCACTACCCGGGCCTTCCGTTCTTCATGCCCGCGGCCGAATACGATCATCGGGTGACTGCGGACCGGGCGGGTGTGGTGGTGGTCGGCGCGGGCATCGCCGGGGTGGCGTGCGCCAACGAGCTGGCCCGCGCCGGCATCCCGGTCGAGGTGCGGGAACGGGCCCGGGTGACCGGCGGGCGGATGGCCAGCAAACGCTTCGACGGCCGCCCCGCCGACCTCGGCGCCGCGTACTTCACCGTCGACGACCCCGACTTCGCCTCAGTGGTCGAGCAGTGGCGGACCGCCGGCCTGGTGCGGGAGTGGACCGACACCTTCGTGGCGTACGGGCCGGACGGGCGGCAGGACGCGCCCGGTCCGGGCCGGTGGGCGGCGCCGCACGGGCTCCGCTCACTGGTCGAGCACCTGGCCCGGGACCTCCCCGTGGCGCACAACCGCCTGGTCATGACGGTCGAGCCGGGGCCCCGGGTGGACGGCTCGGCCGCCGAGGCAGTGGTGCTCGCCATGCCGGGCCCGCAGGCGGCCCTGCTGCTGGACCCGGCGCTGGCGGCGGCGACCCGGGCGGTGGCCCGGCAACGCTGGTCGTCGGCGCTGGCCGGGGTGCTGCGCTTCCCGGCCCGCCGCTGGCCCGACTTCGCCGGCGCGTTCGTCAACGACCACCCGGTGCTCGGCCTGGTCTGCGACGACGGGGACCGGCGCGGCGACCGGGCACCCGTGCTGGTCGCGCACACCACCCCGGACTTCGCCGCCGGCAACCTGCTCCAGCCCACCGCCGCCGCCCCGGCCATCGAGGAGGCGGTCCGCGACCTGCTCGGACTGCCCGAGCCGGCCGAGCTGACCCACGTGCACCGCTGGACGTACGCCAAGCCGGTCGCGGGCGGCGACGGGACGTACCACCTGGACGACGACGGGATCGGCCTCGCCGGCGACGCGTTCGGGCGGCCCCGGGTGCAGAGCGCCTGGCGCTCCGGCCGGGACCTCGGTCGGGCGCTGGCCGCCCGCCGCGCGGGCGGTCGCTGACCGGCGTCCCGGCCGCCGGCCGCCCTCGGGTCCGGGCGGGGTCGACGCCCCGGTCAGCCCCGGACGCCGCCCAGGGCGGGCTCGTCCGTCCGGCCCGTCTCCGAGGCATCGCGGGTCCGTTCACCCTCCCGGTCCAGCAACTGCATCACCGGGGTGGCCGCGATCCCGTGCACCACCACCGAGACGACCACCACCAGGCCGACCGTGGCCCAGAGCAGCTCGGCCTGCGGGAACTCCGTCCTGCTGGTGGCGTACGCCAGGTAGTAGAACGAGCCGACGCCGCGGATGCCGAACAGCGAGATCACCCAGTGCTCCGCCGGCCGGCCCGGGGCGCCGCGCAGCGACAGCCAGCCGGCCAGCGGCCGGATCACGAAGACCAGGGCCAGCCCGACCAGCGCCGCCGGCCAGGTCAGCGGCGCGAGCAGCCCGCCGATCACCGCGCCCCCGAGCAGCAGCAGCAACAGCACGGTGAGCAGCCGTTCCACCTGCTCGGCGAAGTCGTGCAGCACGGAGTGGAACTCGTGGGTCCGTTCCGCGGCCCGGATCGCCCGGGCGGCCACGAAGACGGCCAGGAAGCCGTACCCGCCGGCCACCTCCACCAGCCCGTACGCCAGGAAGGTCGCGGCGAGGGCGAGGAAACCCTCGGCGTGCCGGGCCAGCCGCAGCTCGCTCGGCGCGCGGAAGAAGAGCTTGCCGAGCAGCCAGCCGACGAGCAGGCCGCCGCCCACCCCGACGGTGAGCTTGTAGAGCACGTCGACGGTGACCCAGTGGGCCAGCCAGTTCGCCGGGGCGAGGCTGGTGGTGGCGATCGCGATGGCCGCGTACACGAAGGGGAACGCCAGGCCGTCGTTCAGCCCGGCCTCCGAGGTGAGGGCGAAGCGCACCTCGTCCTCGGAGTCCTCGACGTCGGTCGGTTCGCCCACCTGCACGTCGGAGGCGAGCACCGGGTCGGTCGGGGCGAGCGCCGCGCCCAGCAGCAGCGCCGCCGCCGGCACCAGCCCCGCCCACCACCAGCCGAGCAGGGCCACCGCCGCGATGCACAGCGGCATGGCGACGGCCAGCAGCCGCCAGGTGGACGACCAGCGGGCCCAGCTCAGCGGCCGGTCGATCTTGAGCCCGGCGCCCATCAGCGCGACGATCACCCCGACCTCGGTGAGATGGGTGGTGAGTTCCGGCCAGCGCAGCGGGTCCGGCGAGGGCAGCCCGGTGGGGAGCAGGAAGACCAGCATCCCGAGCCCGAGGAACGCGATCGGCATGGACAGCGGCCGGCGCTCCAGCACGCGCGGCAGGATCCCCGCCAGCAGCGCACCGACGCCCAGCAGCGCGAACGTGACATCGACCGGTTCCACGGCACCACCCTTCCCACCTGCCCGCGCACCCGGGCAAGTGGTCACCTGTGCCCCGTACTGCCGGTCGCTATGCCTGGGTGTCCGGGTTCTCCGAGGTGGGCCCGGTCACCGGCGGCGGTCAGCCGAGCGCGGCGATGGCGCTGTCGCCGAGCCCGTCGAGGAGCGCGGCCGGGTCGTCGTAGACGGCCGCCGCGCCGGCGCCGGCCAGCTCCGCCCGGCTGGTGCCGCCACAGGTGAGGCCGATGCAGGGAATGTCCAGCTTGCCGGCCGCCGCTACGTCCCAGACCGAGTCGCCGACGAACACCACCCGCTCGGCGGCCAGTCCGGACTGGTCCAGCGCGGCGACCAGGATGTCCGGCGCCGGCTTGCTCTCCTCGGCGTCCGCCGAGGAGGTGACGGTGTCGATCACGTCGTCGGCGGCGAGCGCGGCGCGCAGGGCGGCCACCTCGTGCTCGGCCGCCGAGGTGGCGAGCACCACCCGCAGCCCGCGTGTGGCGCAGGCGCGCAGCAGCTCGACCGCCCGGGGCAGCGGCGTGAGCCGCTCCCAGTACTCGGCGTAGAGGGCGTCGTGCGCGTCGCGCAGCCTGCCGTCGCCGCCGCGGTCGCGCTCCGGCCCGAGCAGGTGGTCGAGGAGCTTGTCGGAGCCCATGCCGATGGCCCGGTGGATGCGCGCCATGGTCACGCCGTGCTCCGCCTGGCGCAGCGCCTCCCACCAGCTCACCGTGTGCAGGTACGTGGTGTCGACCAGGGTGCCGTCCACGTCGAAGAGGACGCCGCAGCGGTTGTCGTCAGGCATGGCGCTCGTTCTACCCCGCCGGGTCGCCGCCGACGCGCCGCTCAGCCGGACGGGATGAGGATCTCGAACCAGACCGTCGAACCGCGCACCGTCGGATCGGTGCCCCAGGCGTCGCTCAACTCCTCGATCAGGCCCAGGCCGCGTCCCCGGCTGCTCAGCGTGTCGGTCCGGGCCCGGGTGACCTGACCCCGGGTGCCCGAGTCGGCCACCGAGACCAGCAGCCGCTCCGCGCTCAGGTCGATGTCCACCCGGGCGGCGGTGCCGGCGTGCAGCAGCGCGTTGGTGGTCAGCTCGCTCGTGCAGAGCACGGCGGCGCCGACCACTCCCTCCGGCACCTGCCACTCCGTGAGCTGCGCGGTCATCCAGTGCCGCACCCGGCTCGGCGCGGTCGGCTCGGCCGGTACGTCCATGCTGGCCGAGCGGCTCGGGTGCACCGCGTGCTCCACCGCCAGCACCGCCACGTCGTCCTCGGTGGCGCCGGGCACGGCGGCGGTGGCCACCGCGCAGAGGGCCCGCGGGTCGCCGCTGCCCGCGGCGGTCACGGCCGTACCCAGCCCGGCCAGGCCGGTGGTCAGGTCCTGCCAGCGCCGCTCCACCACGCCGTCGCTGTACAGCAGCAGGGTGTCGCCGGGGTGGAACGGCACGGTGGCGGTCCGGGGCCGGCAGCCGAGGCCCAGTGGCGGGCCGGGCGGCAGCTCGACGTACTCGGCGGCGGGTTCCGTGTCGGCCGGGCAGCGCCGGATCAGCGGAGCGGGATGGCCGGCGCTGGCCAGCGTGATCCGCTCCCGGTCGGCCTCGATCACCCCGAACACCACGGTGACGAAGAGCTCCTGCGTCCCGCCCTCGACGCCGAGGCTGGCGACCAGCCGGTCCAGGCCGGCCAGCACCGCGTCCGGGCGGGGGTCGGTGAGCGCCAGGGCGCGCAGGGCGGCCCGCACCTGGCCCATCCGGGCCGCGGCCTGCACGTCGTGCCCGGCCACGTCGCCGAGGACCACGCCGAGGGCGCCGGTGGGCAGCACGAACGCGTCGTAGAAGTCGCCGCCGGCGGCGTTGCCGTCCACGCCGGGGTCGTACCGGGCGGCGATCCGCAGCCGGGGCAGGTCGGGCAGCCGCTCGGGCAGCATGCTGCGCTGCAGCAGCTGGGCGGTGCCGTGCTGGGTCTCGAACCGGCGGGCCCGCTCGGCGGCCTGGCCGACCAGCTCGGCCGACGCGGCGAGCAGGGCCCGCTCCGCCGGGGACCAGGGATGCTTCGCCTGGTAGCCGACGGTCAGCGCGCCCCGGACCACGGTCGAGCGCAGCGGCAGCGAGGCCAGCGCCCGGATCTTCTCGTCGTGCCGGTCCGCCGCGGTCTCCCGCAGCGGATAGCCGTCCGTGGTGAAGGAGGGCACCCCGCTGCGGGCGGGCACCACGGTCGGGACGGTCGAGTCGGCCGGCAGCCGGCGCCACAGCGGCGGGAGCCGCTCGTCGGCCTCGTCCAGCAGCTCGCCGCGGACCCGGCGGACCATCCGCCAGGCCGTCCCCTCGTCCACCAGGAACGAGACCCGGTCGGCGTCGAAGGAGTGCAGGCAGTAGCGCAGCGTGACCCGGGCGACGTCGTCGAGGGTGAGCGTGCCGGAGAGCGCGGCGGCGAAGTCGCTCAGGCTCTGCAGCTGCTGGGTGACCTGGGTGGTCTGCGCGGCCACGGTGAGCACACCGACGATCTGGCCGGAGCTGTCCCGGACCGGCGAGTAGCCCCGGGTGAACACGGCCGGCTCAGCGCCGCCCCGGTGCCGGTCGACCGGCAGCACGGCCTCCCGCTCCAGGAAGGGCTCGCCCCGCCGGTACGCCCGCTCCAGCACCTCCCCGGCGCCCGGCTCGTGCCAGACGTCGGCGTACACCTCCGCCGCCGGGCGCCCGAGCGCGCCGGGGTGCCGGGCGCCGATCAGCTCGGCGTACCCGTCGTTGTAGAGCAGGATCAGGTCCTCGCCGTAGAGCAGGGCCATCGGCACGGGCGAGGCGAGCACCAGGTCGACCACGGCCCGGACCGCCGGGTCCCAGCCCTCGGGCGCGCCGAGCGGAGTGTCGGCCCACGAATGGGTCAGCACCGCCCCGGCCGGCCCGGCCGTGGCGGCGCGCCGCTGCGGGGAGGGTCCCGGGGTGGGAGCGGATGGCGTGGGAACCCGCCCGACGGTGCCTGGCATGACCGCAGCCTATCCGGAGCGTGGCGCGGACGTTCCGATCATGTGTCCGGGTGGCGTACCGCGTCGGCCCGGTGCCGCTGTCCAAGCAGGTCAGGGCGGTTCGGCGGGACATGTCGGGAAATTGCCCTGGTCGGCGCGGCGTGCTGCCGCAAGCACCGGGTATGCGGGCGTCGCAGTTCACGCGACAGGAGGGACATCATGCAGAAAACCCTCGCGGTCGGGCAGGCCGACATCGGTTACGCCCTGACCGAGTTCTGGAAGTCGGTGCTGCTCTTCATCCCGAGGGCCATCGCATTCATCGTGATCCTCGTGGTGGGTTGGCTCATCGCCCGAGCCGTCCTCAAGATCGTGGACGCGGCACTGGAACGGGTGGGGTTCGACCGGGCCGTTGAACGCGGCGGCATCAGACGCGCGCTCGAGAGAACGAAGTACGACGCGAGCGACATCCTGGCCAAGTTGGCCTACTACGCCGTCCTGCTGTTCACCCTGCAGTTCGCCTTCGGCGTCTGGGGACCCAACGCGATCAGTGACCTGATCCGGGGCGTGGTGGCGTGGCTGCCGCGGGCGTTCGTGGCGATCGTCATCGTGGTCATCGCCGCCGCCATCGCCAACGCGGTCCGCGACCTGATCACCGGATTCCTCGGCGGCCTGTCGTACGGCCGGGTGCTGGCCGACCTGACCGCGGTCTTCATCCTGGCGCTCGGCATCATCGCCGCGCTGAACCAGGTCGGCATCGCCACGACGGTCACCACGCCGGTGCTGATCGCGGTGCTGGCCACGGTGGCCGGCATCCTGATCGTCGGCGTCGGCGGCGGTCTGGTGAAGCCGATGCAGGACCGCTGGGGCGGCTGGCTCGACCGGATGTCCGAGGAGTCGCGTGCGATCCGCGAGCAGCGGCAGGCACAGGGTGCCGGCCGCAGCGACTACGAGCGGCAGATGGCCGACCGGGGCCGGCAGCCCAGCCCGGCGGCGCCGCAGACGTCGATGTCCGGCGCCGGGGGACAGTACCGGTCCGGGAACGTGGGCGACGAGACCCAGCAGTTCGGCCGGCCGAACGGCTGAGCGGGAGCGGGGTGGGAGAGGGTGTCCGCGGGGCGATCGCGGGCACCCTCCGCCGTGCCTCAGGCCAGGTGGCGGGGGTCCAGCGAGCGGGCCAGGGCGCAGACCGCGAGCAGGCGGGTGAACAGCCAGCTCGGCTGCGACCAGTCGACCGGTTCGGCCGGCGGCTGCCAGCCGTGATCGAGGGCCGCGGCGCGGACCCCCTCGGCGTACCCGGCGAGGGCGGCCACGGTCAGCGTCCGGCGATCGCCGTGCAGGCTGTCCCGTACGGCGGCGGCGTGCTGGTCGACCACGGCGAGCAGGCCGGGGTTGGCGGCGGCCGCGGCGAGCCCGGCCGTGCCGACGACGGCGGTCAGCGTGGTGAGGGTGGTCCGCGCGGACACTGCCGCGGAGCGGGTCGCCACCCGGTTGTCAGGCACGCGCATGGTGACCGAGGCTAGCCGCGCGGCCCGGGGGCCGGCCTCGTCCGACCGGCCGATGCCCTGGTCGTCCGGCTGACGTCCGGGCTCCGCCACGGGGATTGACCCGCCCGTCCGGGGGCAAAGGGAAACCGCGCGTTCGGCGCGGGCGACCCAGGCGGAACGGAAGGGGACGGGCAGGTGGACGGACCGGACGAGGCGCACCGCCGGCCGGCCGGCGTGACTGATGCCACGGTCGAGGCGCTCGGCAAGCTCAGCGAGGCCCTGGAGACCGTGGAACGGGCCCGGGGCCACCTCTACTCGCTGCACCAACTGATCGGCCACGCCGACCTCATGCTGGACGACGCGGTGGCGCTGTTCCGGTCCGCCGGCCACCACGATCTCGCCGACCGGATCGGCCGGGACCTGCTCGGCCGCAACGTCATCGCGGGCCGTTGGACGTTCCAGATCGTCGAGGACTTCGACGACGGCTACTACGCGCTCTTCCGCGAGCTGGACCGGCGCGCCCGCGACCAACTGGTCGGCGGTCGTCGGCACCTCTACGAGGCGGAGATGAAGGAGCGGCGGCGCACCCCCGGGCGGCCGGGGCACGAGGCGCGCCCCGGCGCGGGCGGCTAGTCGGAGGAGCGGGCGTCCGCCGGCTGGCGCCGCATCGCGTCGTCCGCGATGATGACCGTCGCGACCATCAGCGCCACCACCAGGCTGAACAGCCAGGAGCTGTCGGAGACGAGCCTGGCGGCCACGGGTGCCTGGACGGCGGCGAGCATGAAGCCGAGCCAAGCGAGACGGCGCTGACGAGGGGTGAGGAAGCCGGTGCCCTGTTGCATCCCGAAAGTCTTACGCGGGACCGGGCCATCGCCGTCCCCCGTTCGGTCGATTCTGGATGGGCTGTCCGTTTTTCCGACCGTCCGTACCTCACTTTTTGTCGTTTTGGGGGAGGTGCCGCGGGTTTAAGGCGGTTATCCGGTGCTCGGCCGGTGCGCCCGGTGGGGCAGGATGGCGCACTGTGTCCCGCACCTCCCCGCCCCGGCCGTCCCTGCTCCTCCTCGCCTACCTGGCCTTCGTCAGCCTCGGCCTCCCCGACGGCCTGATCGGGGTCGGCTGGCCCTCCATCCGGGTCGACCTGGGTGTCCCCACCGAGGCGGTCGGCGTGGTGCTCACCGCCGGCACCGTGGCCTACCTCACCTCCAGCGTGCTGGCCGGCTTCACGCTCGCCCGGCTCGGCGTGGGCTGGCTGCTGGCCGGCAGCACCCTGCTCGCCAGCCTGGCCCTCACCGGGTACGCGCTCACCCCCGCGCTCGCCCTCATGGTGGGCTTCGCCCTGCTGCTCGGGCTCGGCTCCGGCGCGATCGACGCCGGGCTCAACGCATACGCGGCCGGCGCTTTCGGGCCCCGGCACATGAACTGGATGCACGCGTTCTTCGGGCTCGGGGTGGCGATCGGCCCACTGATCATGACCGGGGTGATGGGCGCCGGCCTGAGCTGGCGCTGGGGATACGGGCTCGTCGCCGCCGCCCAGGTCGCCCTGGCCACCGCCTTCGCGCTCACCGTACGGGCCTGGCGGGACCGCACGCCGGTCCCGGTGCCGGCCGATCCGGTCGCGCCCGGCGTGGTGCCGGGCAACCCGGCCGAGCCGGTCGCCGCGCTCGCCGAGCCGGTCGTCGCGTCCGCCGGGGCGGGGGAGGGCGGGCGCCAGGCGCCGCCCCGGATCGCCGAGACGCTGCGGCTGCCGGCCGTCTGGCTGGGCGGGGCCGCCTTCGCCGTCTACGTGGCGGTCGAGGTGACCACCGGGCTCTGGGCGTTCCTGCTGCTCACCGAGGGGAGGGGCCTCGACCGGCCGGTCGCCGGGCTGTGCGTGTCCGGCTACTGGGGCAGCCTGTTCGTCGGGCGGGTGGTGCAGGGGTTGGTCGCGGAGCGGCTGGGCACCGCCGGGGTGCTGCGGGGCAGCCTGCTCGGCCTGGTCGGGGGCGCGGTGCTGATCGCGCTGCCGGCCCCGGCCTGGGTGACGGTGGCCGGTCTGCTGGTGGTCGGCTTCGCCGCGGCGCCGGTCTTCCCGCTGCTCACCCTCAGCACGGCGGAACGGGTCGGCGCGGCCCACGCGGACCGGACCATCGGCCTGCAGATCGGCGCGGCCGGGGTGGGGGCCGCGCTCGTGCCGGCGGCCGTCGGGGTGCTGCTCGCGCGGACCTCGGTGGTGCTGCTCGGGGCCACCCTGGTGGTGCTCACGGTGGCGCTGGTCGCCCTGCAGGCCGCCGGGTCCCGGCAGCCCCGGCCGGTTGAGCCCGCCGGTGCCGTGACCCGGTCCTGACGGGCGCGTCGGGCCCCGGGCGCCGGGACGAGGCGCCCGGGCGGCGGCTCACATGCTGTCCGGGCCGGTACGTCCGGTCGTCGACGGCCGGTACGCCCGGTCCGCGTCGGTCATCTCCCGACGCTCGGCCTCGGGGCCGGCGCCCCGGTCCACCGCCTCCGGCCCGTGGCCGAACGCGGACTCCTCACCGGCGTCGTTGCCGGTGGCGTCGTCGGCCTGCCCGTCGAGGGTCGACCGGGCGATCGCCCGGTCCAGCTCGTGCAGGGGAGTGCGGTCGTCGTCACGCCAGACGTGGCTGTCGTTGTCGGTCATTCCCCAGCCGTACCCGGGGTGGATGATCGCAAACGGCCGCCGGACACGGCGATGGCCGCCGGAACTCCGGCGGCCATCGCGCGAACTCTGCCAGGGGGACGGGATCAGGGGGTCGGCCGGTCGACGGAGCCGCGCCAGGCGCCGGTCTCCTGACCGCGTCGTTCGATGAACTGCTTGAACCGCTCCAGGTCGCCCTTGGCCCGCCGGTCCACCACGCCGAGCTTGTCGCCGGCCTGCTCGACCACGCCGTGCGGTTCGAACTGCATCTGCAGGGTGACCCGGGTGTGCTCCCCGTCGAGGCGGTGGAAGGTCACCACGCCGGCCTGCTGGGTGCCCCCGGTGGAGCGCCAGGCCACCCGCTCGTCCGGCAACTGCTCGGTGATCTCGGCGTCGAACTCGCGCTTCACGCCGGCGATCTCCACGGTCCAGTGGGTCATCGTGTCGGAAAGCTGCCGGACCTCCTGGACGCCCTCCATGAAGTGCGGGAACTCCTCGAACTGGGTCCACTGGTCGTACGCGGTCCGGATCGGGACGGACACGTCCACGTGTTCCATGACGTCGCTCATGTCGGGGATCCTCCTGTTCCGCCGGTGTCGTCTCGCGGATCGTGGGCCGGTCCGCTCACCAGCGAGTCGTCTCGTTCTTGTGCCCGAGTGCGGCCCACACCTCGGAAATCGTCTGGTAACGGGTGCCGTCGGGCAGGCGCTCCAGGGCCGCGACGATGTCGGCCGGCGCCTGGTTCTCCCGCGCGTTGGCGAGCAGCGTCTCGCGGTCCCCGGGCAGGGCGGTCATCGTGATGAACCGGCCGAGGCGGCTGCGCCCCTCGACGTCGTCCATGCTCATGCCCTGCGGGTTGCCACCGCGGCTCGCGCCGGCCGTCAGCGTCTTGGGCTCCGGCTGGTCCTCGCCCGCCGGTTCCGGCTGGCGGGACTCCTCGACGCGCGAACCCCCGGCCCCCGGCCCCTGGATCAGGCCGCTGACATCCTGGCTCATGTTGTCGTCGACCCTCGGCGAGTGCTTGCTGTTGCCACGTTCCATGCCGACAGACATGCCCGAGGGGACCGCCGGTAAACCGGCCCGCCCGCCCGCCCGGTCGGCGGGTCACGAAGCGGTCGGGACCGGTCAGGAGTCGGCCGGGGCACGCGGCGGCAGGATCGGCTCGCCCGGGTCGTCGTTGCCGGCCTGGATCACCCGGCCCCGCTGGAGTTCCGCGTTGACCTGCACGCCGAGCAACAGGGCGCAGTTGGACAAATAGAGCCAGACCAGGAAGGCGATCACCGCGCCGAGACTGCCGTACGTGACGTCGTACGAGCCGAAGTTGGCGACGTAGAGGCCGAATCCGAAGGAGGCGAGCACCCAGGCCAGCAGGGCCAGCGCACCCCCGGGGGTGAGCCAGCGGAACCGGGGTTGCCGGACGTTCGGGGCGATCCAGAACAGCAGCGACAGCAGCGTCATCGCCACCAGGGCCAGCACCGGCCACTTCGCCACCGTCCACACCTGTCGGGTCAACCCGCCGGCGTGCAGCCGGTCGCCCACGGTGTCGGTGACCGGGCCGCTGACGATCAGCCCGGTGGCCACCACCGCGAGCATCAGCAGCGACACCGCGGCCAGCCCCATCTGCAGCGGGCGCAGCCGATAGAAGGGGCGGCCCTCCTCGACACCGTAGATGGCGTTGGACGCCCGGGTGAACGCGCCGATGAACCCGGACGCCGACCAGAGCGCGCCGATCAGACCGAAGCTGAGCAGCACCTTCACCGGTCCCCGCTGGGTCACCACGCCGCGTACCACGCCGACGAAGGCGTCGTTGCCGACCACCGAGCCGGCCCCGATCTCGCGGGCCAGGCCGATCACCGTGTCCACCGTCCGCTCGCCGTCGGAGACCAGCCCGACCAGGGCGACCACCACGATGGTGGCGGGGAAGAGCGCGAGCACCCCGTAGTAGGTGAGCGCCGCGGCCCAGTCGGCGCAGTTGTCCTTGACGAAGTTCCGCCCGCTGCGCACCAGCACCCCGCGCCAGGTCGCCCAGCTGAGCTGACGCATCCGCCGGGGAAAGCGGGCCCGCTGCCGACCGGTGAGCACCGGCTCCGTCGTCGCCGCCATGATCCGCTCCCTCCGCCGCCCGGGCGCACCTCCCGCGCGTGGCCCGGCGGTACCCCGTGGTGAAAATCGACAAACCGGGTGCCGGTTTGCCGTCCGGGCGTGGGGGAACGGTCATAGGAACCCACGGAGACGGAGGAGGACGAGATGCCCGGGCGCGAGGTACTGCCCAGCACGCTGCGGCGCTCCCCGGCGAAGGCGCAGCGGACCTGGGAGAAGACGCACGACTCGGCGGTCGAGACGTACGGCGAGGGCGAGCGGGCGCACCGCACCGCGTTCGCCGCCCTGAAGCACGAGTTCGAGAAGGTCGGTGACCACTGGGAGTCCAAGGGCCGCAAGGGCCCGAGCGACCGGCAGGCCGCGGGCGGCGGCCCGGCACGGCGCGCCCCCACGGCTGCCGGAGTGGACGCCAACGCCCCGAAGGAACACCTGATGGAGGTCGCCAAGAAGCTGGACGTCCCAGGCCGGTCCCGGATGACCAAGCCGGAACTGGTCAAGGCGATCCAGAAGGCGAACGACAAGGCCACCCGCGAGGCGCGGGGCGGCCGCTGACGGCGGGCGACAGCAAACGGAAGCCCGGGACCGGACAGGTCCCGGGCTTCCGCGTATGCGTCACCAGTGGCCGCCGCCGGGCGCCTCGATGTGCACCGTCTTCACCGTGCTGAACTCGTCCAACAGTTCCGGGCCGTACCCGAAGCCCTGGCCGCTGCCGCGGCGCGGCTGCGCGGCACCGCCCGGCGCGCCCCCGAAGACCGCGTTGACCTTCACGGTGCCCACCGGCAGCTCCCGCCAGGCCCGCTGGGCGTGGCTCATCGACCCGGTCAGCACCGTGGCCGCCAGCCCGTACGGCGAGTCGGCGGCGCAGCGCAGCCCCTCGCTGAACGAGTCGACCACGACGACCGGGGCGACCGGCCCGAACGTCTCCTCGCGGACCAGGACCAGGTCGTGCCGGCAGTCGGCGACCACGGTGGCCGGGTAGAAGGCCCCCGGCCCGTCCGGCACCACCCCGCCGGTGCGCAGCCGCGCCCCCTCGGCCACCGCCGCGGTGACCTGCCCGTGCACGTGGTCCCGGTGCCGCCGGTCGACCAGCGGCCCGAGCTCGGTCTTCGGGTCCCGGCCGGGACCGGTCGTCAGCGCCTCGGCCCGCTCGACCAGCGCGTCGACGAAATCCTCGGCGATGTCCCGGTGCACGTAGATCCGCTCCACCGCGACGCAGATCTGGCCGGCGTTGGCGAAGCAGCCGAGCGCGGCCTGCTCGGCCGCCCAGACCGGGTCGACGTTCGCGTCAATGACCAGGGGATCGCTGCCGCCGTTCTCCAGCAGGACCTTCGCGCCGGTGCGGGCGCCGGCGGCGGCGATCGCCCGGCCGGTGGCGGTTGAGCCCACGTGGGCCACCACGTCCACGTCCTGGCCGGCCAGCGCCGCGCCCACCTCCGCCCCGCCGGTGAGCAGGGAGAGCACCCCCGCCGGCAGGGCCGAGTCCAGGGCCTTGGCCAGCAGCCAGCCGGTGGCCGGGGTGCGTTCGCTCGGCTTGTAGAGCACCACGTTGCCGGTGACCAGCGCCGCGCCGAGCAGCCCGCAGGAGACCGCCACCGGGTCGTTCCAGGGGGTGATCGCGGCGACCACGCCGCGCGGCTCGGGGGCCATGAAGTCCATCGAGGAGCGGCCGCCGTGCAGGGTCCGGCCGCCGCGCAGCGGGCCCAGCTCCGCGTACTGCCGCAGGGTGCCGATGCCGGCCGCGACGCCGCCGCGGGCGTCGTCCAGCGGCTTGCCCATCTCCGCCGTGGTGGCCTGCGCCAGCTCCTCGGCGGCGGCCGACACCGCGTCCGCCGCCTGGTGCAGCGCCGCCGCCCGCTCCGCCGGGTCGGTCGCCGCCCACTCCGTCGCCACGCCGCGGGCGGCCTCGACCGACTTCGCCACCTCGTCCGCCGTCGCCACCGGCACGGTGCTCACCGGGGAGCCGTCGGCCGGATCGTGTACGACCAGCTCGCCTCCCTCGCCACCTGCGCCCCACACTCCACCTATGAGCTGCGCAACCGTGTACATGCGTCGGGGAGTGCCCCGACCCGGCCGAGGCAAACGCGTTTCACCCGGTAACCGGCCGGGTAGGCGGCTCGGATGACTTCGACCGCCGACGCCGTCGTCATCGGGGCCGGTCACAACGGCCTCGTCGCCGCGAACCTGCTGGCCGACGCGGGCTGGGACGTCCTGGTGCTGGAGGCGACCCAGGCCGCCGGCGGGGCGGTCCGCTCGGCCGAGGTGACCGCTCCCGGCTACCTGAGCGACCTCTACAGCTCCTTCTACCCCCTCGGGTACGCCTCGCCCGTGCTGCGCGGGCTGGACCTCGACCGGTACGGGCTGCGCTGGACGCACGCCCCGGACGTGCTGGCCCACCTGCTGCCGGACGGCCGGGCGGCCGTGGTCAACCGGGACCTCGCCGCCACCGCCGCCTCGCTGGAGGCGTTCGCCCCCGGCGACGGGGATCGCTGGCGGCAGGCGTACGCCGACTGGCGCGAGGTGGCCGAACCGATGCTGGCGACCATCACCGCCCCCTTCCCGCCGGTCAGGGGCGGGCTGGGGCTGCTGCGCCGGCTCCGGGTGTCCGGCGCGCTGCGCCTGGCCCGCCGGCTCGTGGTACCGGTCCGCAAGCTCGGCCAGGAGCTTTTCCGGGGTGAGGGCGGGCCGGCGCTGCTCGCCGGCTGCGCGCTGCACACCGACCTGTCCCCAGAGGAGGCCGGCTCGGGGGTGTACGGCTGGCTGCTCGCCATGCTCGGCCAGCAGGTCGGCTGGCCGGTGCCGGTCGGCGGCGCCCAGCAGATCACCGATGCGCTGGTGGCCCGGCTGGTCGGGCGGGGCGGCCGGATCGACTACGGCGCCCGGGTCGACCGGGTGCTCACCGCCCGGGGCCGGGCGATGGGCGCCCGCACCGTCGGCGGCGCCAGCTGGCAGGCCCGCCGGGCGGTCGTCGCGGACGTTCCCGCCCCCGCGCTCTATCTGGACCTGGTCGGCGCGGTGGCGCTGCCGCCCCGGCTGATCGAGGACCTGGCCCACTTCAAGTGGGACGGCTCCACGCTGAAGGTGGACTGGGCGTTGTCGGCGCCGGTGCCGTGGCAGAACCGGGCGGTGGTCGGGGCGGGCACCGTGCACCTGGGCGCGGACCTGAACGGGCTGACCACGTACTCGGCGGAGCTGGCCCGCGGCGAGGTACCGCGGGACCCGTTCCTGCTGGTGGGGCAGATGTCGGTGGCCGACCCGAGCCACTCCCCGCCGGGCACCGAGTCGCTCTGGTCCTACACCCACCTGCCGTTCCGCCGGCACTGGCGGGCGGAGGAGATCACCGCCCACGTGACGCGGATGGAGGAGGTGCTGGAGGAGGCGGCCCCGGGCTTCCGTTCGCTGATCGTCGGGCGGCACGTGGCCGGGCCGGCCGACCTGGAGGCCGGCGACCCGAGCCTGGTCGGCGGGGCGCTCGGCGGCGGCACCGCGGCCGCGTACCAGCAGCTCTTCCTGCGGCCGATCCCCGGGCTCGGGCGGGCGGACACCCCGGTGGACCGGCTCTTCCTGGCCAGTTCGTCGGCGCATCCGGGCGGTGGGGTGCACGGCGCGCCCGGCGCGAACGCCGCCCGGGCCGCCCTGGCCCGCGACCGCGCCCTCACCGGCGACCTGTACGCGGGCCTCATCGACGTGGCGCACCGGGCGGTCTACCGGTGAACCGCGCGACTCACACCTTGTGCGGGAGATGGAAACGGCCCCGCTCTGGACGTCACCGTCGGCGACGAACCGGGCGAGGCCGTTCCAGCGGGTCGGGGTCAGCGCTCCAGCTTGCGGTGCTTGGCGCGCAGCTTGAACGGCATCAGCGCGCTCTCGATCTTGGTGGCGGTGGTCATCTTCGACAGCCCCTCGCGCCGCTCCTCGAAGCGGATCGGCACCTCCAGGATCGTGTGGCCCAGCTTGGTGGCGAGGTAGTGCATCTCCACCTGGAAGCTGTAGCCGTTGGACTGCACCCGGTCCAGGCCGATGTCCCGCAGCGCGTCCGCCCGCCAGATCTTGAAGCCGGCGGTCAGGTCGCGGATCCGCACCTGGAGCAGGGTGTGCACGTAGAGGTTGGCCCAGCCGCTCAGCGCGCGCCGGTACAGCGGCCAGTTCTCGTCGAGCTCGCCGCCCGGCACGTAGCGGGAGCCGATGACCACGCCGGCCTGGGTGGACAGCAGCGCGCCGAGCATGCCGGGCAGCGCCTCCGGCGGGTGCGAAAGGTCGGCGTCCATCTGCGCGACGAAGTCCGCGCCGTCGTCCAGCGCCCGGCCCATCCCGTCCACGTACGCCCGGCCCAGGCCCTCCTTGCCGGGACGGTGCACCACCGTCACCCGCTCCGGGTGCTCGACGGCCAGCTTGTCGGCGACCTCGCCGGTGCCGTCCGGGGAGTTGTCGTCCGCCACGAGCACCTTCAGGCCCGGCAGCGGCAGCGCGAGAAGCCGCTCGACCAGCACCGGGAGGTTGCCCGCCTCGTTGTAGGTGGGAACGACGACGGTCAGACGTGCGTCGCGCCACGGGGAGGGCAACTGCACGGGTTCGATCATCACGGACTTCCTCGGTCGGCCGACAGGGTTCACCTGAGAGGGTAGCCAGTCCTCCGTGCGCGTCGGCACAGACGCCCACCGGAAGGCTCCGGAGCGTCGCGACACCGGCCCGTCAGCGTAACCGGCCGGCCACGCCGGTGGCGGCCAGCAGCAGCCCGCCGAGCGCCGCCACGGACAGCGCCGGTTGTCCCGCCAGGCCGAGTCACCGGTCCGCCATCTGCCGGGTGGCGATGTCGGAGAGCCGGTTCAACGTCTCCAGGCTGAACAGCACGGTCGCCTCGCCCGCCGGCCACAGCCCCGCCTTGAGCACCAGCCTGTGCGGCGCCTCGCAGGCCAGCACCGTGGAGGCGTCCTGCAGCGAGAACGGCCACGGTCCGGCCCGGTGGTGCAGCCGGCTGCCCACCCGTGGCCAGGTGTCGTCCACGTCGCGGACGTGCGCGGTGCCCACCACCCAGTCGCTGTACGTCCACCCGTCGGCGAGCACGTCGAACACCTGCTGCGGGGGCGCGTCGATCACTTTCTCCACAATCGCCACCGGTGTCCCATACCCCCGCCGGGTCCGCCGATACCGCCCGGGTTAGCTTCTCGGGGGCGACGGGTATCGCCGGACCAGGCCGGCGCGGCGCGGTACGGACCGCCCGGCGAACACCGGCGGAGGCGGCTCCGCCGAAGTTGATGTTTACTCCTCGGGGGGTCGGGAACCCGCCGCCCGTGCGACGGGACCACGAGCGGGATCAGTGCAGGTCAGCCGGGGTTGACCCGGGTGCTGGCCGGCCCCCGTCCGGCCTGTACGACGCCGTCCTGCTGGACCGGGACGGCACGCTGATCGAGGACGTGCCCTACAACGGCGACCCGGAGAAGGTCCGCCCCATGCCCGGGGCGCGGGAGGCGGTGGACCGGCTCCGCGCGGCCGGCCTGCGCCTAGCGGTGGTGAGCAACCAGTCCGGCCTGGCTCGGGGCTGCTTCACGGTCGAGGACCTGCGCCGGGTCAACGCCCGGGTGGAGGAACTGCTCGGGCCGTTCGACACCTGGCAGATCTGCCCGCACGGGGAGCCGGACGGCTGCGCCTGCCGCAAGCCCGCCCCGGGGATGGTGCACGCGGCCGCCCGAGCGCTCGGCACCACCCCGGACCGCTGTGTGCTGGTCGGGGACATCGGCGCGGACATGGCCGCCGCCGCCGCGGCGGGCGCCGCCGGCGTCCTGGTGCCCACCCCGGCCACCCGGTCGGCGGAGGTGGCCGCCGCGTCGACGGTGGCGGCGGACCTGCCGGACGCGGTCGCCGAGATCCTGCGCCGGATGCGGCTGGTGGCCGCGCCCGGCCCGACTCCCCGCCGGGGCACCGTCCTGGTGGCGCGCAGCGATGCCGCCGGGGACGTGCTGGTCACCGGGCCGGGCATCCGGGCCGTCGCGGCCGGTGCGGAGCGGGTGGTCCTGCTCTGCGGGCCACGCGGCCGGGCGGCGGCCGAGCTGCTGCCCGGCGTCGACGGGATCGTCGAGTGGCCGCTGCCGTGGATCGACGCCCCCGCACCGCCGGTCGATCCGGCCGGCCTGCGGGAACTCGTCGCGCGGATCGCCGCCTTCGGCGCTGAGGAGGCCGTGGTCTTCACCTCGTTCCACCAGTCCCCGCTGCCGCTGGCGCTGCTGCTACGACTGGCCGGGGTGCCCCGGATCAGCGCGATCAGCGACGACTACCCCGGCTCCCTGCTGGACGTACGACACCGCGTACCCGTCGGCGTGCCCGAACCGGAACGGGCCCTCTCCCTCGCCGCCGCGGCCGGCTTCGCGCTGCCCGCCGGCGACGAACCGGGGCTGCGGCTGCGGACGGACCGGCTGCCCCCGGCCCCGGCCACGCTCGGGACGCCGGGGTACGTCGTGCTGCACCCGGGCTCCTCGGCGGAGACCCGGGCCTGCCCGTCCGAGCTGGCCACCCGGATCGTCCGGGTGCTCGCCGCGGCCGGCTACCGGGTGGTGGTCACCGGCGGCCCCGACGAGCGGGAACTGACCGCCCGGGTCGCGGCTGCCGGCGGGCTCGACCTGGGTGGCCGCACCGGGCTCGGCGAGCTGGCCGCGGTGGTCGCCCGGGCCGGCGCGCTGGTGGTCGGCAACACCGGCCCGGCGCACCTGGCCGCCGCGCTCGGCGTACCGGTGGTCAGCCTCTTCGCGCCGACCGTCCCGTTCGGGCAGTGGGGGCCGTACCGGGTGCCGACCGTGCGGCTCGGCGACGCCGGGGCGCCCTGCCGGGACACCCGGGCCACCCGCTGCCCGGTCCCCGGCCACCCCTGCCTCACCGACCTGGAACCGGGGCGGGTGCTGGAGGCACTGCGGCTGCTCGGCGTGGCCCCCGACGCGGCGGAGCCGGTCGTCGGGGCGGTCCCGGTCCCCGGTGGGGTGGCGCGATGAACGTCCTGGTCTGGCACGTGCACGGGTCGTGGACCACGTCGTTCGTGCACGGCAAGCACCGGTACCTGGTGCCGGTCACCCCGGACCGGGGCCCGTACGGGCTGGGTCGGGCCCGGACGTACCCGTGGCCGGACACCGCCGTCGAGGCGAGCCCGCAGGAGCTGCGCCGCGCCGAGGTCGACCTGGTGATCCTGCAACGCCCGGAGGAGTTCGACCTGGCCTGCGAGTGGCTGGGCCGGCGGGTGGGTCGCGACGTGCCGGCGATCTACGTGGAGCACAACACCCCGAAGGGCGACGTGCCGAACACCCGGCACCCGATGGCCGACCGGGACGACCTGCTGCTCACCCACGTCACCCACTTCAACGAGCTGTTCTGGGACAACGGCGGCACCCGCACCACGGTGGTCGAACACGGGGTGGTGGCCCCGGCCGTCGAGTGGACCGGCGAGCTGGACCGGCTCGCGGTGGTCATCAACGAGCCGGTACGCCGCTGGCGGGTCACCGGCAGCGACCTGCTGGCCCGGTTCGCCGAGATCGCCCCGCTGGACGTCTACGGCATGAAGGTCGCCGGGCTCGCCGACCATCTCGGCCTGCCCCCGGAGCGGCTGACCAGCCACGACGACGTGCCCCAGCACGCCATGCACGCCGAGCTGGCCCGGCGGCGGGCGTACCTGCACCTGTGCCGGTGGACCTCCCTCGGGCTGAGCCTGATCGAGGCGATGACCATGGGCATGCCCGTGGTGGCGCTGGCCACCACCGAGGCCGTGGAGGCGGTGCCTCCGTCCGCCGGCGCCCTCTCCACCCGGGTCGACGTGCTGCTGGCGGCGGCCCGGGACCTCGTCGACGACCCGTCCGCCGCCCGCCGGGCAGGCGCCGCGGCCCGGGCCGCCGCACGGAACCGCTACGGCCTGGAGCGGTTCCTCGCCGACTGGGACCGGCTGCTGGAGGAGGAAGTATGCGGATCGCGATGATCTCGGAGCACGCCAGCCCGCTCGCCGTCCTCGGCGGGGAGGACGCCGGTGGCCAGAACACGCATGTCGCGGAGCTCTCCGCCGCGCTCGCCGCCGCCGGCCACGACGTGCGGGTCTACACCCGGCTCGATGCCGTGGACCTGCCGGTGACGGTCCGCACCCCGGACGGGTACGACGTGGTGCACGTCCCCGCCGGACCGGCCGAGCCGGTGGCCAAGGACGACCTGCTGCCGTACATGCCGGCGTTCGGGGAGTGGCTGGCCGAGCGGTGGCGCACCGGCGACTGGCAGCCCGAGGTGGTCCACGCGCACTTCTGGATGAGCGGTCTCGCCGCCCTCGCGGCCGGCCGGCGCACCGGGGTGCCGGTGGTGCAGACGTACCACGCGCTCGGCACGGTGAAGCGGCGCCACCAGGGCGCGCAGGACACCAGCCCACCGGGCCGGCTGACCCACGAGCGGGAGCTGGGCCGCTCGGTCGACCGGGTGGTGGCCCAGTGCCAGGACGAGGTCGCCGAGCTGGTCCGGATGGGCGTGCCCCGGTCCCGGATGACCGTCGTCCCGTCCGGGGTGAACCTCTCCACCTTCGCCCCGCTCGGTCCGGTCGCCGGGCGGGACGGCGGCCGGGCGCGCATCCTCACCGTCGGCCGGCTGGTCGAGCGCAAGGGCTTCCAGGACGTCATCCGGGCCACCGCGCTGGTGCCCGACGCGGAGTGCGTGGTGGTCGGCGGCCCGCCGGCCGGGCTGCTGGAGACCGACCCGTACGCGCTGCGGCTGCGGGTCCTCGCCGAGTCGTGCGGCGTCGCGGACCGGGTGAAGCTGATCGGCGCGGTGCCGCGCGAGGAGATGGGGCGCTGGTACCGCTCGGCGGACGTGCTGGTCGCCGCCCCCTGGTACGAGCCGTTCGGCCTCACCCCGCTCGAGGCGATGGCGTGCGGGGTGCCGGTGATCGGGACGGCCGTGGGTGGCCTGATCGACACGGTCGTCGCGGGTCGCACCGGCGACCTGGTGCCGGCCCGTGACCCGGCGGCGCTCGGCGCGGCGATCCGCCTTCTGCTGGGCGACCGGATCCGCCGCTTCGCGTACGCCACGGCGGCGCTGGACCGGGCCCGCACCCGCTACTCCTGGTCCACCACCGCGGACCGCCTGGCGGAGCTGTACGCCGAGGTGTCCACGGTGCGTCGACCCACCCGGGTGGTCGCCTGATGGCGGCGCCCGGTCCCGCCATCGGCGGCACGGTGCTCGAGGACCACCTGACCCACCTGGCCGCCGCGCTGCTGCCGTTCCGGCAGTCCGAGCAGCTGCTGGCCCGCTGGGGCGGGGAGGTGGCGCAGCGGCTGGCCGGCGGCGGGCGGCTGCTGGTGGCCGGCAACGGCGGCAGCGCCGCCGAGGCCCAGCACCTCACCGCCGAACTGGTCGGCAAACTCCGCGACGACCGCGAACCCCTCTCCGCCATCGCCCTGCACGCCGAGACCTCCGCACTCACCGCCATCGGCAACGACTACGGCTACCAGGAGGTCTACGCCCGCCAGGTCCGCGCCCACGGCCGACCCGACGACATCCTCCTGCTCATGTCCACCAGCGGCACCAGCACCAACCTGCTCACCGCCGCCCACGCCGGACGCGACACCGGCCTGCGCTGCTGGGCCTTCACCGGCCCCACCCCCAACCCGCTCGCCGAACTGTGCGACGAGACCCTCGCCGTCGACTCGCCGGAGAGTCAGGTGGTGCAGGAACTGCACCTGGTCGCCACCCACGTGCTCTGCGAGTACGTCGACCGGGCCCTGCCGGCGGCCCTCGCGACCCGGTCCGGGGCCGCCCCGGTGCGTACCGGGGTCGAGGTGGTGCTCGGGGACGCCCCCGACCGGGAGGTGCAGGCCCGATGAGGAGGTCGAGCATGACGGGACCCGTGGTGGTGATCGGTGACACCCTGCTGGACCGGGACGTCGAGGGGACGGTGAACCGGCTCTGCCCGGACTCCCCGGTGCCGGTGCTCGACGAGACCACGTACGTCGACCGGCCCGGCGGCGCCGGCCTGGCCGCGGTCTTCGCCGCCGCTGCGGGCGCGGAGGTCGCGCTGGTCACCGCCATCGCCGACGACGCCGGCGGGGCCCGGATCGGCGCCCTGCTCGCCGCCGCCGGGGTGCAGCTGTACGCGCTGCCGCTGGCCGGGGCCACGCCCGAGAAGATCCGGCTGCGCGTCCGGGGGCGGGTGCTGCTGCGCCACGACCGGGGCGGCCGGGCCGGCGAGCCGGGCGAGCCCAGCGAGGCGGTGCTGCGTTTGATCGCCGACGCCGCCGCGGTGCTGGTCAGCGACTACGGCCGGGGCGTCGCCCGGCAGCCGGCGCTGCGGGCCGCGCTCGCCGCCACCCGAGCCCCGGTGGTCTGGGACCCGCACCCGCGCGGCCCGGCGGCGGTGCCCGGGGTGCATCTGGCCACCCCGAACGAGTCTGAGGCGCGGGAGTTGGCGAAGGCCCCGGCCGGCGCGTCCCGGCTGGTCACCGCCGCGCGGGGCGCCCAAGCGCTGCGGCAGCGCTGGCAGGCCGGCGCGGTGGCGGTGACCCTGGGCGGGGACGGCGCGCTGCTCTGCCACGCCGGCTCCACCCCACTGGTGGTGCCCGCACCGGCGGCCGAGGGGGACACCTGCGGGGCCGGGGACCGGTTCGCGGCCACCGCCGCCCTCGCGCTTGCCCGGGGCGCGCTGGTCTCGGAGGCGGTGCAGCAGGCGGTCGCCGAGGCGTCCGCGTACGTGGCCGGCGGGGGAGTCGCCACCGCGCTGCCCGCGCCGGTGCGGGCCGCCTCCCCGCTGGTGGTGAGCGGGGACGGCGACCGGATCGGCGCGGCCGCGGCCGGCGCGGTCGTGGCCGAGGTACGCGCGGCGGGCGGCACGGTGGTCGCCACCGGCGGCTGTTTCGACCTGCTGCACGCCGGGCACGTGGCGACCCTCCAGGCGGCCCGCCAGCTCGGCGACTGCCTGGTCGTCTGCCTCAACTCCGACGCCAGCGTCGCGGGGCTCAAGGGCCCGGCACGCCCGGTCGTGCCGCAGGGCGACCGTAGTCGGCTGCTCGCGGCGTTGAGCTGCGTCGACGCCGTGCTGATCTTCGACGAGCCGACCCCGCACGCGGCGCTGTCCTGGTTGCGCCCGGACATCTGGGTCAAGGGCGGCGACTACGCCACCGGCGGTGGCGAGGAGACCCTGCCCGAGGCGGAGATCCTGGCCCGCTGGGGCGGACACACGGTGGTCGTGCCGTACCTGGACGGGCGGTCCACCACCGACATGATCGCGGCGGCCCGGTCCGGTCGCGGCTCGGCCGCCTGGCCCGAGGTGGCGGTCCCGGCGGACGGGGCGCGCCGCGAGCCGGTCCTCGGGCCGACGGCGGAGGGAGCACGATGATCAGTAGTCCACCACCCGGGGCCGGCCCTACCGTCCTGGTCACCGGCGGGTCGAGCGGGCTCGGGGCGGCGGTGGTCACCGCGGTGGCCCGGGCGGGCGGCCGCCCCCTCGCGCTGGACCGGCAGCGGCCGGCCGACGGGGTGCCGTGGGTCGAGTGCGACCTGTCCGACACCCGGGCCGCCGAGGCGGCCACCCGGGAGCTGGCGGAACGCTCCGGGGGGCTGGACGCCGTGGTCACCGCGGCCGGCATGGACGTCCCGGGGAAGCTGGCCGACGTCCCGGCCGAGACCTGGGAGCGGATCGTCGCGGTGGACCTGCTCGCCACCGCGGCGGTGATCCGGGCCGCGCTGCCCTTCCTGGCGGCGTCCCGGGGCAGCATCGTCACCGTCGCCTCCACGCTCGGGGTCAAGGCGGTCAGCGACGCGACCGCGTACTGCGCGGCGAAGTTCGGGGTGGTCGGCTTCACCCGGGCGCTCGCCGCCGAGCTGGCCGGCACGGTCGGGGTCACCCTGCTCATCCCGGGCGGCATGCGCACCGCCTTCTTCGACCAGCGGGACGCCCAGTACCGCCCCGGGCCGGACGCCGCGCTCAACGAGCCCGCCGACACCGCCGCCGCGATCATGTTCGCCCTCTCCCAGCCGCCCGGCTGCGCGGTACGGGAGATGGTGGTCTGCGCCGAGCAGGAGTCGTCGTACCCGTGATCCTGGTGCTGCGGGCGCTCGGGGTCGGCGACCTCGCGACGGCCGTGCCGGCGCTGCGCGGCCTGCGGGCCGCCTTCCCGGGCCGGGAACTGGTGCTGGCCGCGCCGGCCTGGCTGGCGCCGCTGGCCGACCTGGTCGGCGCGGTCGACCGGGTGCTGCCCACCGGCGGGCCGGACCGGCTGGCCTGGCCGGGGCCGCCGCCGGAGGTGGCGGTCAACCTGCACGGCCGGGGCCCGCAGTCGCACCGGGCGCTCGCCGCCACCCGGCCGGGCCGCCTGCTCGCCTACCGCAACACCGAGGCCGGACATCCCGGCGGGCCGGCATGGCACGACGACGAGCACGAGGTCCGCCGCTGGTGCCGGCTGCTGCACACGTACGGGCTGCGGGCCGACCCCGCGGACCTGGCGCTGCGCCGCCCGCCGGCCGCCGGGGTGCCGGCCGGCGCGACCGTGCTGCACCCGGGCAGCAAGGTGCCGGCGAAGCGCTGGCCGGCGGGGCGCTTCGCGGCGCTCGCCCGGACGCTGGCCGCGCGCGGCCACCGGGTGGTGCTCACCGGCAGCGCGGACGAGCGGGAGCTGGCCGACCGGGTGGCCGCCGACGCCGGCCTGTCCCCGGCGGCGGTGCTCGCCGGCCGGACCGGCCTGGCCGAGCTGGCCGCCCTGGTCGCCGACGCCCGGCTGGTGGTCAGCGGCGACACCGGGGTGGCCCACCTGGCCACCGGGTACGGCACCGCCTCGGTGGTGCTCTTCGGCCCGGTGCCGCCGGCGCACTGGGGTCCGCCACCGGACCGCCCCCGGCACCGCGTGCTCGGGGTCATGCGCCACCCGGGGACCGAGCGGGACTGCGGTGCTCGGGGCGGGGTAGGTACCCATCCGACGTTGGCGGCCATCGGTGTCGACGAGGTGCTGGCCGCCGTCCACGAGGCGGAACGGGCGGTGCGGGTCTCCGGTGCGATTGCGGCGTAGTGATCCGGGCAGGCCGGGGTACGGACGCCGGCGGCGCGGCAGGGGCTGGCTCTTCGTCGACGCGAAGGGCGAGCAGGTCCGCGACCCCGACGAGCTGGCCCGGCTGCGCGACCTCGTGATCCCGCCGGCCTGGCAGGACGTGTGGATCTCGCCGTACCCGAACGGGCACATCCAGGCCACCGGGATCGACGCGGCCGGGCGCAAACAGTACCTCTACCACCCGCAGTGGCGGCAGAAGCGGGACGAGGCCAAGTTCGACCGCCTGCTGGAGGTGGCGCACCGGCTGCCGGTGCTGCGCGACCGGGTCGACCACGACCTGACGCTGCGTGGCCTGCGGCGGGACCGCGTCCTCGCCACCGTGACGCGGCTGCTGGACATGGGCATGTTCCGGGTCGGCAGCGACCAGTACGCCACCGGGGACGATCCCACCTTCGGCGTCGCCACGCTGCGCCCCGAGCACGCCCGCTCCCGCGGCGGCTGCGTGGTCCTGGAGTTCCCCGCCAAGGGCGGCGTCGAGCAGGTCCGCCGGATCGAGGACGCCGAGCTGTGCCGGGTGCTGACCAACCTGCGCCGCCGGCGGCGCGCGCAGGAGCGCCTCTTCGGCTACTGGGACGGCCGGACCTGGCGGGACGTGCGCAGCGACGAGGTCAACGGCTACCTGCGGGACGCCAGCGGCGGGGAGATGACCGCCAAGGACTTCCGTACCTGGCACGCTACGGTGCTGGCCGCCACCGAGCTGGCCACGGCCGGCCCGCAGCGCTCGGCCACGGCCCGCAGGCGGGCGGTCGCGGCGGTGATGCGGTCGGTCGCCGAGCTGCTCGGCAACACCCCCACCGTGGCCCGGACGTCCTACGTGGACCCGCGGGTCGTCGACCTCTTCCACGACGGGGTGCTGGCCTCGGTGGAGCCGGAGATGCCCCGGGAGTCGGTGGAGAAGGCCGTGCTGGCCCTGCTGCAGGAGGAGACGGCCTGACCGGCCCCGTCGCCGGTCCTGGGGGGAAGTACGACGGGGCCGGGGTCCGGTGTGGCCGTCGTTGGCCGGTGGCGCGGGGGAGTCGGCCGCGTCGGCGGCGGGATCGGCACCGGGCGGCCGCCCGCGACGGACCGTCGCGGGCGCCTCGCCACGGCCCCCCGATACCAGTGGGCCGGCCCCGGTCACCCGGTGGTCGGCCCGCAATCAGTATGTCCGTCGCGAGTTGACCGCGGACGCCGGAGTGTTGACGATCCGCGCCTGTTCCAGGTGGCGGGCCCGGTACGCCTGCGGGGTCTCCTGGTACGCGGCGCGGAAGGCCCGGCTGAAGTGCGCCTTGTCGCGGAATCCCCACCGGCCCGCGACGAGCTGGATCGGCTGGTCGCGCAGCGCCGCGTCGGCGAGGTCGCGCCGGCACCGCTCCAGTCGCTGGTGCCGGATGTACGCGGCGACGCCGGTCTCCTCCTCCTCGAAGATCCGGTGCAGCGAGCGGACCGAGATGTGGTGCGCGGCCGCGATGAACTGCGGGCTCAACGACGGGTCGCCCAGGTGCTGCCGGATGTGCGAGCGGACCTGGGCCAGCAGCGCCCGGCGCCGCACCTCGGTGGGGACCGCGTCCTCGGAGACCAGGTGCCGGCCCAGCAGGGTGGAGATCAGGTCCAGCCCGATGCCGCCCAGCCGCTCCGCGTCGGCCGCGTGGTACTGCTCGGGATGCCCGGTGAGCTGGATGAGGTAGTCGGCGAGCAACGCCCCGATCCCCTCGGTGCCGGACATCCGCCCGGCGAACAGGGGAGCGAGCCGGGCGTGCGGCAGCGGCAGGGCGTCGTACGGGATGAAGACCACGATCGAGCCGGACGCCCCGCGCCCGCGGTCGTCGCCGTGATGGCTGAGCTCATGCGGCCGGGCGCAGTCGTAGAAGGTGAGGTCGCCGGGGCCGCAGACACTGTGCTGCCCCTCCTGGTCCACGCTGGCGTTACCGGCGAGGGTCAGCGCCAGCAGATAGCAGTCCGCGTCGGAGCGCTCGATCAGCTTCCGGGTCCGGACGGCGTCCAGCGAGGGGTAGCGGTGGCGGACCAGTTGGAGCGGCCCCAGCTCGATGGTCTCCACCCGCGCGACGAAGTCGTCGGCGTGCTCGGTGCGTACCCGCACCAGCCCGGGGGTGTCGGCGAGCATGTCCAGCCACAGCCCGAAGCGGTCGCGCGGCGGCACCTGCTCGGTGTCCAGGATGTGTCGGTTCAGCTTCGTGTCCATGAGGCTCCCCGTGGTCGTCCGCCCTCCACCATGGCGGACGCCCCACGGCGTCGGCGCGACAGCCGCGGGGCGTCCATTGTGCGACAGGGGTGGGGCGTCAGTCGTTGAGCACCTGGGCGAGCCGGTCCCGGAAGCGCCGCTCCGAGTCGCTCACCACGTCGCCGCCCAGCCCCAGGATGCCGCCGGTGGCGGCCGCGGTGACCACCTGCTCGGCGATCTCCACCAGCCAGTGCTTGTACGCCCCGGCCTGCCCCTCGTCCACCTTCGCGGTCAGCAGGGCGGCCGCCTGGCCGGCCCGGGCGAGGACGTCGTCGATCATCGCCTGCGGCTCGGCGGGCGTGATCACCGGCAGCTCCGCGCCGGCCTCCGGGTCGCCCACCCGGGACACGACCTCGCCGGCGACGGCCGCCACCAGCGGGCTGGCCGACTCCCGCCCCGCCGAGATGGTCTCCAACCCGGCGGCGTTCTCGGTCATGGTGCGCTTGGTGCCGTCGGACTCGGCCGCGCTCGCCGCGGTGAGCACCGCCTGCGGCAGCCCGACCAGCAGGCCCCACTCCTCGTCGGAGAAACCGAACCCGGTGTACGCCGGCTGCTCGATCACGATCAAGCCCCTTTCGCCGTGGTCGTCGTTGTCGTCAACGGGCACCGCCACGGTGCCCGGGTCAGGCTAGTCCAGCGTCAACAGGCCCTGTTCGGACACCACGCGCACGGACAGCGTCTTGTAGCCCACCTCGTCGAAGAGCACCGTCATCCGGTCCTCCTCGTAGCTGAGCACCAGGCCGGCGCCCCACTCCGGGTGCCGGACCTGGCTGTGCACCGGGAACGGCCCGACCGCGCGGTCGTCGGCGACGCTGGTGCCGGCGTGGCAGTTGTCGCAGTGCCCGCAGACCTCGTGCATCTGCTCGCCGAAGTACGCCAGGAGCGCCTGGCCGCGGCAGCCGGTGGTCTCGGCGAAGGCGCGCATCATGTCGGTACGTGACCGGGTGACGGCCTGCTGCCGTTCCGCTTCGGCCAGTGCCGCCCGGCCTGACTCGGCGGCCTTCGGCGCGTACCGGGGGGAGCCGACGCGCTGGCGGGCGTGCGGCTCGACGGCGCCCACCTGCTCCAGCAGGGACAGGTACTGGCCGAGCTTGCGCGGGCCCAGGCCGGTCAGCTCGCGCAGCTCCTTCTTGGTCCGCGCCTGCTTGCGCAGCAGCGCGGCGAGTTCCCGCAGCTCCCGCTCGTCGGGCAGGCCGCCGGTGAAGTACCGCTGGAGCCCGATGTCCTCGGCCCGCCACAGCAGCAGCACCCGGGCCGGCTCACCGTCCCGGCCGGCGCGGCCGATCTCCTGGAAGTAGCTGTCCGGGGAGTCGGGCAGCGCCATGTGCACCACCCAGGCGATGTTCGGCTTGTCGATGCCCATGCCGAACGCCGAGGTGGCCACCATGATCGGCACCTGGTCGGCGAGGAACGCCTCGTGCAGTTCGTGCCGGGCGTTGGTCGGCATGCCGCCGTGGTAGTACTGCGCCGGGAAGCCGGCGTCGGTCAACCGGCCGGCCAGCTCCTCGGCGGCCCGCCGGGTCGGCACGTAGATGATGCCGGGGCGCTTGTCGTCGCGCAGCAGCGCGATCAGCCGGCGCCACCGGTAGTCGTCGGTCGGGCAGTGGGCCACCTCGAGGAAGAGGTTCGGCCGGTCCAGCCCGGAGACCACCACCTCGGGGTCGCGCAGGCGGAGCCGGGCGATGATGTCGTCGCGTACCGGCGGGGAGGCGGTGGCGGTCAGGGCCACCACGGGCGGCCGGCCGATGCCCGCGATCAGGTGCCCGAGCGCCAGGTAGTCGGGGCGGAAGTCGTGCCCCCAGGCGGAGATGCAGTGCGCCTCGTCGATCGCCACCAGGGCCGGCTTCAGCGACCGGACCTCGGCCATCCGGTCCGGGTTGCTCAGCGCCTCCGGGGTGATGAAGAGAAACTCGGCGCGCCCCCGGCGGACCTCCTCGATCGCCTCGGCCTGCTGCGCGGGGGTCTCGTCGGAGCTGATCCGCACCGCCCGCAGCTCGGGACGCTGTCGTTCGTTGAGCGCCGCGATCTGGTCCTGCTGGAGGGCCAGCAGCGGGGAGATCACCACCGTGGGGCCGGGGATCAGGCTGGCCGGGATCTGGTAGATCGCCGACTTGCCGGCGCCCGTGGGCAGCACCACCAGGGCGTCGCGTCGCTTCATCACCGCGCGCATGGCGGCCAGTTGGTTGGGCCGGAGCGCGGTCCAGCCGAAGAGGCTGCGCGCCGCGCGGCGCAACGTCGTCGAGTGCGTGGTCAGTCTCATCAGTGGCCGCAGGTACCCCCGGCGATCACCGCCGAAACCGGGCTGGTTCAGCCCACGAACGGGGCGAGGGCGACCAGGGTGACGACGACCGCGAAGACGCCGGCGAGGTAGCCCGCCGCGCAGGCGCGCGTGATTGCCGGTGCGCGTCGACCGGGCCTCAACGCAGCCGGGGCAGCACCTCGCGCCGGTAGAGGTCGAACAGGCCCGCCCAGTGCGGTCCGGTGTTGGCCACGTAGACCTCGTCGAAACCGGCCTTCGCGTACCTGTCGATCATCTCCAGGTGCGCGTCGGCGCTGTTGCCGCAGACGAACGACTCCGTCATCATCTCCGGCCGGACCAGCTGCGCGGCCTGCTCGAAGTGGCGCGGCGAGGGGAGCACCTGGGACAGCTCGCCCGGCACCCCGGCGTTGGGCCACTTCTCGTAGGCGATCCGCGCCCCCTCGTCCACGCTGTCGGCGTACGCCGCCTTGAAGCCGGCCTGACACGGCTTGTCGCCGCCGCCGGCGTCGCGGAACCGGCGGACCATGTCGGCGTCCGGCATGGTGCTGACGTAGCCGTCGCCGATCCGGGCGGCCAGCTCGATCGACTTCGGACCGAAGCCGGAGACGTGGATCGGCGGGGGCGTGTCCGGCAGCGTGTAGATCCGGGCGTGCTCGACGGTGTAGTGCTTCCCGTGGTGGTTGACGAAGTCGCCGCGCCACAGCTCGCGCAGCACCTCGACGGCCTCTGCCAGCATTTCCAGCCGGACGTCGGTCTGCGGCCAGGCGGCGCCGAGGATGTGCTCGTTGAGCGCCTCCCCGCTGCCCACCCCGAGCACGAACCGGCCCTCGTGCAGCACCGCGCTGGTCGCCGCGGCCTGGGCGATCACCGCCGGGTGGACGCGCATGGTGGGGCAGGTGACCGCGGTGGTCACCGGCAGCCGGCAGACCTGGCTGAGCGCGCCGATGGTGGACCAGACGAAGGGACTCTGGCCCTGCGCGTCGACCCACGGGTGGTAGTGGTCGGAGATCCACAGTGCCTCGAAGCCGGCCCGCTCCGCGCCCCGGGCCTGCTCCAGCAGTTCCGCGGGGGTGTATTCCTCGCTGGACAGAAAATAGCCGATCTTCACGCTGCCCCCTCGCCGGTCCGTACGGACAACGATTGCCGTACCCGGAGGGACGCCGTCCGAACGCCGGTCAGCGGCGGAACATCGCGCGGATCGCGATCAGCAGGAAGAGGCCGCCGAGCACCAGGCCGAGCAGGCGTACGCCGGGAATGTCGGCGGCGGTGGTGGCGTCGGCGAGCAGCGCGGCGGGCATGCTCGCACTCTCCCACGGGCGGTCCGGGTCCGCCAGCAGCTAACAGTTAGGAATGTTGACTATTTAGGGACGCGGGTGTGACCATGTCAGCACCGCCGGGGCGGCGGGCCGTGGGGAGACGGGGGTACGACAGCGCATGAGCGAGCGGATCGTGGGAGCGAGCCCGGACCTGGCGGCCCTGGCCGCGGCCGTCCTGCAGCCGGGGTTCGTCGGCACCACCCCGCCGGCCTGGGTCTGCCGCTGGCTCGGCGAGGGACTCGGCTCGGTGGTCCTGTTCGCCCGCAACGTCGTCGACCACGACCAGCTCGCCGCGCTCACCGCGACGCTGCGGGCCGAGCGACCCGACGTGATCGTCGCGATCGACGAGGAGGCCGGCGACGTCACCCGGATCGAGTCGGCGCGCGGCAGCTCGCGGCCCGGCAACTTCGCCCTCGGCGCGGTCGACGACGAGGGCCTGACCGAGGAGGTCGCCCGCGACCTCGGCGCCGAACTGGCCGCCCTGGGCGTCACCCTGAACTACGCCCCGGACGCCGACGTCAACTCCAACCCGGCCAACCCGGTCATCGGGGTCCGCTCGTTCGGTCCCGACCCGGCCCTGGTGGCCCGGCACACCGCCGCCTGGGTACGCGGACTCCAGGCCGGCGGCGTGGCCGCCTGCGCCAAGCACTTTCCCGGCCACGGCGACACCCGGGTCGACTCGCACCACGACCTGCCCCGCATCGGCGGTGACCGGGCCCGGCTGGACGCGGTCGAGCTGGCCCCGTTCCGGGCCGCGGTGGCCGCCGGGGTGCAGGCGGTGATGACCGGGCACCTGCTGGTGCCGGCGCTCGACCCGGAGTTGCCGGCCACCCTCAGCCCGCGCATCCTCGGCGGGCTGCTCCGCGACGAACTGGGCTTCCACGGGGTGGTGGTGACCGACGCGGTGGAGATGCGGGCGGTCGCCGACCGGTACGGCTTCACCGGCGCCGCGGTGCGCGCCCTCGCCGCCGGGGCGGACGCGATCTGCATCGGCGGGGAGCGGGCCACCGAGGCCGACGCCGCCGAGCTGCGGGACGCCATCGTGGCCGCGGTGATCGCCGGGGAGCTGCCCGAGGAGCGGCTGGCCGAGGCGGCGAAGCGGGTCGGTCAGCTCGCCGCGTGGAGCGTCGCCGCGCGCGCCGACCGGCCGGCCCCGGTCCGGGGCGGCGACGGCTCGGCGGTCGGGCTGGCCGCCGCCCGGCGGGCGGTGCGGGTGGCCGCCGAGGCGGGCCGGCTGCCGCTGGCCGGCCCGGCGCACGTGGTGGAGTTCGCCCCGCCCCGCAACATCGCCATCGGCGAGGAGACCCCGTGGGGGATCGCCGCGCCGCTGGCCGGACTGGTGCCCGGCACCACCACCGCCCGGTACGCCGACGGCGAGGTGCCGGCCGACCCGGCCGCCGACTCGGCCGGCCGCCCGCTGGTGCTGGTGGTGCGCGACCTGCACCGCCACGAGTGGATGCGGGCGGCCGTCACCCGGGCCCTCGCCGCCCGCCCCGACGCGGTGGTGGTCGAGCTGGGCGTGCCCGAGCTGGTCACCGGCGCGGTGCACGTGGCCACCCACGGCGCGACCCGGGCCGCCACGCAGGCCGCCGCCGAGCTGCTCGCCGGCCCCCGCTGACCCCCGGTCCGGCCGGGCGGCGGCGAACCCCGGCCGGTCCGGGCCGGCGAGGGGGCTCAGGGCTCCGGGACCACCAGGTCCGCGTAGTCGGGGTGGCGCTTGATGAACGCGGCCATGAACGGGCACTTCGGCACCACCCGGCCGCCGCGGGCGCGGATCTGGTCCAGGGTGTCCTGGATCAGCGCCGCGCCCACCCCCATGCCCTGGTAGCGCTCGTCCACCTCGGTGTGGGTGAAGACCAGCACCTCGCCCCGCGGCAGGTACGCGGTGAACCCGGCCAGCGCGTCGTCGACCAGGATCTCGAACCGGTGCTTGGCGGGGTTCTCCTCGACCAGGAAGCTCACCGGGCCATTCTCTCCCCGTCGCCGGCCAGCCGGTCCAGTTCGGCCAGCAACCGGTCCACCTCCTCGACGGTGTTGTAGTGGTAGACGCTGGCCCGGACCGCGCCGCCGCTGTCCCGCAGCCCCATGGCGCGGAAGTACTCGTAGGCGTAGTAGTCGCCGGAGGAGAGGCAGCAGCCAACGGCGCCGAGCGCCGCCGCGGTCTCCGCCGGGGTCCGCCCGGCGAGCCGGAACGACACCGTGGGGCAGCGCCGGGCCGGGGAGCCGTACACGGTGACGGCCGGGTGGGCGGCCAGGCCGGCGAGCAGCCGGTCGAAGACCGCCTCCTCGTGCGCCTGGGCGGCGGCCAGCCCGGCCCGCACCCGGTCCCGGCGGCTGCCGGTCGCCGCCGGGTCGAGGGTGGCCAGGTGGTCCACCGCGGCGGCCACCCCGGCCAGCAGCGGGAAGCTCGGCGTGCCGTACTCGAAGCGGTCCGGGACCGCGTCGGAGGAGGGCAGCAGCTTCGCCGGGCGCAGCGTCTCCCACCGGGCCGGATCGGCGACCATCGCCGCCAGGTGCGGCCCCGACCACTTGTACGCGCTGGTGACCAGGAAATCCGCGCCCAGCGAGGCCACGTCGGTGGGGCCGTGCGGCACCGCGTGCACGCCGTCCACGCAGACCAGCGCGCCGGCCGCGTGGGCGGTCTTGGCGATCGCCGCCACGTCCGGCGCGGTGCCGATGGCGTTGCTGCCGGCGGTCACCGCGACCAGCCGGGTGCGCTCGCCGACCAGGTCGGCGTACTGGCCGGCGGGCAACTCGCCGGTCGCCGGGTCGAACTCCGCCCAGCGGACCGTCGCGCCCGCCGCCTCCGCCGCCTGCACCCACGGCCGCACGTTGGCGTCGTGGTCCAGCCGGGAGACCACCACCTCGTCGCCCGGGCGCCAGCCCGCGCCGAGCGTCCGGGCCAGGGTGTACGTCAACGCCGTGGCGCTCGGCCCGAGCACCACGCCCTCGGGCTGCGCGCCGACCAGGTCGGCCACCGCCGAGCGGGCGGCGGCGATCAGCTCGAGCGACCGCCGGCCGGGTACGAAGGCGGTGCTCCGGTTGCCGGTCGCGGCGCCCATTGCGGCGGCGGCCGCGTCGATCACCGGCTGGGCGGTCTGGGTGCCGCCGGCGCCGTCGAAGTGGACGAATCCCTCGGTCAGGGCGGGGTAGGCGGCCCGGGTCCGGGCGATGTCGAAGGGCATGCCGGGACCCTAACGTGCCGCCCGATGATCACCGGGTGGCGGCGGCCTGGCCGGAGTCTCGTACCCTTGGCCGGGTGACGAACCGACGCGTTTCCCCCTCGCCGACCCCCGTCCGTCGCGCCGCCGGCCTGCTCGCCGGCCTCGCACTCGGCGCCGCGCTGCTGGCCGGGTGCAGTTCGGAGGGCGCCTCCACCGACTGCGGCCTGGACTCCTGCACGGTCACCTTCGACCGGGGCGTCGACGCCAGCGCCACCATCCTCGGCGTCGAGGCCAAGCTGATCGGCGCCCAGGGTGACCAGGTCACCGTGGAGGTCGCCGGCGAGCAGCTGTCGCTCACCGTCGGTCAGCAGGCCACCGAGGTGGGCGGCTTCCAGGTGAGCCTGGACAGCGTCACCGACCAGAACGTCGTCATCCGGGTCGCGCGCAACCCCAACAGCTGACCCGCCGGCGCGGGCGGCGGCGGCCGACGTTTGGAAATCTTCGCATCGGGAGATTGTGGCGCCATGTCACTCACCCGGAACGCCGGAGCCACCGCCGCCCAGGCCGCGAACAGCAGGTGGCTCGAACTGTTGACCCGGGCCGGATTCATCGGCTACGGGATCGTGCACCTCCTCTTCGCCTGGATCGCGCTGCAGATCGCCTTCGGCAAGTCGGGGGAGGAGGGCAACCAGAACGGGGCCCTGCGCACGTTGGGCGCCCAGCCGCTGGGCAAGTTCCTGCTCGTGGCGATCGCCGTCGGGCTGTTCGCCATGGCGATCTGGCAGGCCTTCGAGGCGATCACCGGCCAGCGCGGCCTGCAGGGTCGGGACCGGCTCTTCGAGCGGATCACCTCCGTCGTCCGCACCATCGTCTTCGTCTGGCTGGGCTGGACCGCGATCAAGGTCGTCCAGGACGCCAGCGCCAACGCGTCGCAGCAGCAGCAACAGCTCTCCGAGAAGCTGATGGCCTCCGGCGGCGGCCGATTCCTGGTCGGGCTGGCCGGTCTGGTGCTCGCCGCGGTCGGCATCGGCATGGTGATCTACGGCCTCAAGAAGAAGTTCGAGAAGAACCTCAAGATCGGTGAGATGAGCCCGAAGACGCACACCCTGGCCCGTCGGCTCGGCATGGCCGGGTACGCCGCCCGCGGCGCCGTCTTCGCCCTCGCCGGCCTGCTGATCGTGGTGGCGGCGGTCAAATACGACCCGGAGAAGGCCCGGGGCCTGGACGCCGCGCTGCGTACCCTGCGCGACCAGTCGTACGGGCCGGTGCTGCTGACGCTCGCCGCGCTCGGCATCGCCGCCTTCGGCATCTACTGCTTCCTCCAGTCCCGATACCGCCGCGTCTGATCCTGGTCGATATCCGGACCGCCGGGCACCATTGGGCCCTTGCCCGATCCGTCCCCGGTTGGAGGGAGAAAGCGTTCGTGCGGAGCTACCTCGAAACGGCCGTCGCCGCGATTGTCGCGGCGGCGGTCGCTCTTCTGCTGGTCGAGGTGGTGCACCGGGTCACCCGGCGGCTCGGCCGCCGGTCGCTGCTGATGACCGAGCTCACCGACCACTCGCACCGCCCGTTCCAGGTGGCGGCGACCGCGCTCGCCGTGCAGCTCGCCGTCCGGTTCACCACCCTCTACGGGGTGGGCAGCCCGTGGCGGCAGGTCCTGCTGCACGCCCTCGTGCTGGCCGTGATCGCGGCGACCGCCTGGCTGGTCGCCTCGCTGCTGGTGGTGATCGAGGACACCGCGCTGGCCCGGTTCCGGGTGGACGTGCCGAACAACCGGCACGCCCGCCGGGTGCGTACCCAGGTCGTGATGCTCCGCCGAATCACGATCGCGGTGATCGTCATCCTGGCCGTGGGCGTGATGCTGATGACCTTCCCCGCCGTCCGCGGCATCGGCGCCGGCGTGCTGACCAGCGCCGGCGTGGTCGGTGTGGTCGCCGCCCTCGCGGCGCAGAGTTTGCTCGGCAACGTCTTCGCCGGCCTCCAACTCGCCTTCAGCGACGCGGTACGCCTGGACGACGTGGTCGTGGTGGAGGGGGAGTGGGGCCGGATCGAGGAGCTGACCCTCAGCTACGTGGTCGTGCAGATCTGGGACGACCGCCGGCTGATCCTGCCCACCTCGTACTTCACCAGCACCCCGTTCCAGAACTGGACCCGGACCGAGGCGGCGGTGCTCGGCACCGCCGAGCTCGACGTCGACTGGGCGGTGCCGGTGCAGGCGATGCGGGAGGAGCTGCGCCGGCTCTGCGAGAGCACCGAGCTGTGGGACGGCCGGGTGTGCGTGCTCCAGGTGACCGATGCCACGGGCGGCATGATCCAGGTCCGGGCCCTGGTCAGCGCCGCCGACGCCGGCAGCCTCTGGGACCTGCGCTGCCTGGTCCGCGAGCACCTGGTGGCGTGGATCCGCGACCAGCGGCCGACCGCGCTGCCCCGGATGCGCGCCGAGGTGGGCGACGCCGCGGGACCGCTGCCCTGGCAGGTGGTGGCGCCGCGCCGGACGATCCGCCGGCGGCCCGACACCGACATCCCCGACGACGCGCGGGTCTTCGGCGGCAGCGACGACGGCGAGGCCCGCAGCGAGGTCTTCGGCGGCAGCGACGACACCGACGCCCGCGACGCGGCCGGCGCGGACCGGGACGAGCGGGCCGACGCCCGCCGCTGATCCCTTCACCGCCGTACGCGCCGCTGGCCGCCCTTGATCGACTCGACTTGCGGCAGCGCGGGCTGTCCCGATGACGGGAGGCACCGGATTGCGGCAGCGCGTGAGTCGATCAAGGCGACCGTGCGGGCCGATTCGCGCGCCGCGGGTTTGTTTCGCTCGTTCCGGGGGACCTGCTGCGCACGCCCCGGCCTCCGGCCCGCCTTCGGACGGGCCGGGACGCACGGCGGCGCGCGGCCGGGCCGACCGGCCGTTCCGCGCAGGATTGACGGGCGGCGACTCCGGGCATACAGCGCGGTGATGATGAAAGGAGGACAGCATGGCTGACGTCGCGAGTCGCAGCACGTCCCGGACCGGGACCGAGCCGTCCACCGCCGAACTGGTGCAGCGGGCCACCGAGCAGGTCTCCCGCCTGGTGCGGGACGAGCTGGCACTGGCCCGGGCGGAACTGGCCCAGAAGGGCAAGCACGCGGGGATCGGGATCGGTCTGTTCGGCGGCGGCGGGGTGATGGCCCTGTACGGCGCCGGCGCACTGGTCGCCACGGTGATCCTGCTGCTGGCGCTGGTGATGCCCGCGTGGCTGGCCGCCCTGATCGTGGCGGTGGCGCTCTTCCTGCTCGCCGGGATACTCGCGCTGGTCGGCAAGAATCAGGTCAGCCGTGCCGTCCCGCCGGTGCCGGAGGCGACGGTCCGCAGCGTCCGGGCGGACGTGGACACCGTCACCGCCGCGGTGAAGGACGGGAGGCGGGCATGACCGGCAACGGGACCGGCGACGTGGCGGCGCTCCGCGAGGAGATCCGCCGGACTCGGGTGGAGCTCGGTGAGACGATGGAGCTGTTGGCCGCCCGGGCCGACCCGAAGGCCCTGCTGCGGCAGGGTGCCGAGCAGGCGAAGGTGCGGCTGCGCGAGCAGGCGTCGCTGACCGCGGCTCGGGTGCGCGGGCGGGCGGCGAGCAAGGCCCGGCTGGTGCGGGCGCGGGCGTACGAGAAGGGTGGGGCGGTCGGGCGCAGCCCGCTGCCGTGGGCGGCCGTGGCGGCCGGCGCGGTGGCGACCGCGGTGGCGCTGCTGATCGTCCGAGGGAGGCGCAGGTGAGCAACAGGATCGGCAAGGCCGCCTACAAGCCCGTCGGGGTGCTGCTCGGGTTGGCCGCCGGTACGGTCGCCGGGGTGATCTTCCGGCAGGTCTGGAAGATCACGGCGGGCGACGGCGAGGCGCCCAGCGCCACCGACGAGGACCGCCGCTGGGGCGAGATCCTGGCCGCCGCGGCGTTGCAGGGCGCCATCTTCGCGGTCGTCCGGGCCGCTGTGGACCGGGGCGGCGCGGTCGGCGTACGCCGGCTCACCGGCCACTGGCCCGACTGACCTCCGACGCGTGCCGGCCCCTTTCCCACAGCCCGGGGAAGGGGCCTTTCGCATGGTCCGCCCGGTCCACCCAGTGGATCTGCCGCAACCGTCAGGTCACATGTCGGAGAATTTCGTCGGGTAGGCTGTGCGAAGTTTTTGCGTACGTGGTTTGCTGTCTCACGCTGTTGAGAGACGCGTGGGTTGAGAGAAGTCTCCTTCACCGGGGGCCGCCTCAGGCGCCGCTGCTCGAAAACGGCCAATCGGCCGCACGGCGTGCTCGGCCGCCAGTTTTAGAAGGAGATACACATGGCGCAGGGAACCGTGAAGTGGTTCAACGCTGACAAGGGCTTCGGCTTCATCACCGTCGACGGCGGGGGTGCTGACGTGTTCGTCCACTTCTCGGCCATCCAGACCAGCGGCTACCGCACGCTGGAGGAGAACCAGCGGGTGGAGTTCGAGATCGCCCAGGGTCAGAAGGGTCCGCAGGCCGAGCAGGTCCGCCCCATCTGAGCCACCGAGCCGGCCCCCGCCGGCCGGCGCGAAGCCCCGCGTCCCGCTTCGGGATGCGGGGCTTTTCCGTTTCCGTGGCTCGTTTTCAGACTCGGCCGCGCCGGGTTCAGCCACGCCGGCGGCGGGCCCGCATCCCGTACCAGAGGGCGACGAGTCCGATGAGGACGAGCACCGGGCCGATCACCGCCCAGACGCGCCGGCCGGTCATCACGCTGCCGTCCACGTAGCCCAGCCCCTGGACGGTCCAGAGCGCGCCCAGCACGACGGCCAGCAGCCCCACGGTGAGCCGGAACCAGCCCCTCATCGTTCCCCTTCCGACGACGCCCGTCCGGCCCCAGCATGCCCGTCGGCGTCGGCCCGCGGCGGCGCCGCGCCGCGCGGCCGGTCGGCCGGGGTCACCACCGGTCGTGGACCTGCGGCCGGATCAGCTCGTCGTACGTCGCGCGGACGGCGGCCAGTTCCGCGTCGGTGAGCGGTGCCAGGTCGGCCGTGGCGGCGTTGCGTCGGGCCTGCTCGGCGTCGCGCGCGCCGGGGATGACCACGGTGACGCCGGGCTGGTCGAGGATCCAGCGGAGCGCGAACTGGGCCATGGTGCGCTCGGTGCCGACCAGCGGGGCGAGCCGGCGCACGGCGGCCAGGCCGAGGTCGTAGTCGACGCCGGAGAAGGTCTCGCCGACGTCGAAGGATTCGCCGTGCCGGTTGAAGTTCCGGTGGTCGTTCGCCGGGAAGGTGGTGTGCTCGTCGTACCGGCCGGAGAGCAGCCCGCTGGCCAGGGGCACCCGGGCGATGATGCCGACCCCGGCCGCGGCCGCGACGGGCAGCACCCGCTCCAGGGGCTTGTGCCGGACCGCGTTGAGGATGATCTGCACGCTCGCCACGCCGGGGCGGGCGATGGCGGTGAGCGCCTGGTCGCAGGTCTCCACGCTGACCCCGTAGCCGGCGATCCGCTGCTCGGCGACCAGGGTGTCCAGGGCGTCGAAGACCCGGTCGTCGGCGAAGACCGGGGTGGGCGGGCAGTGCAGCTGCACCAGGTCGAGGGTGTCCACGCCGAGGTTGGCCCGGGAGCGGTCGGTCCAGGCCCGGAAGTTGTCCAGGATGTACGCCTCCGGCGTCTGCGGCACCCGCCGGCCCATCTTGGTGGCGACGGTGAGCCCGTGCCCGGGGTGCTCGCGCAGGAACCGGCCGATCAGCAGCTCGCTGCGGCCGTCGCCGTACACGTCGGCGGTGTCCAGGGAGGTGACCCCGGCGTCGACGGCGGCGGCCAGGACGTCCAGGGCGGCGCTCTCGCTGACCTCGCCCCAGTCGGCGCCGAGCTGCCAGGCGCCGAGTCCGACGATGCCGACGTGCCGGCCGAGCCGGTCGAAGCTGCGCTGTTCCACGGCTCCGAGCCTAGTGATGCCCTTGCCGAGCCGCGCGTCGGGCCGTACGGTCTAGCAAGACGTACGTACGGTTTGGAGGAAGTCATGTGGGACCCGACCACCTATCTGCGCTACGGCGACGAGCGCTCCCGACCCTTCCACGACCTGCTGGCCCGGGTCCCGGCGGAGCGACCCCGGGCGGTCGTCGACCTCGGCTGCGGCCCGGGCACGCTGACCGCCACGCTCACCGGTCGCTGGCCCGACAGCCGGATCGCCGGCCTGGACTCCTCCGCCGAGATGATCGCACGGGCCCGCGCCCTGACCCGGGTCCGCGCCCTGGCCGGGGCCGGCGCCCTGGCCGAGCCGATCTCCTTCACCATCGGCGACGTCCGGGCCTGGAACCCGGAGCCGGACGTGGACGTGGTGGTCTGCAACGCCGTGCTCCAGTGGGTGCCCGGCCACCAGGAGCTGCTCACCCGCTGGGCCGCCGAGCTGCCGCCGGGGACCTGGCTGGCGTTCCAGGTGCCGGGCAACTTCGCCGCGCCGTCGCATCGGGCGCTGCGCGAGGTCGCCGGGCGGGACCGCTGGCGCGACAGCGTCGCGCCGCTGCTGCGCGAGGCGCCCGTCGACGACCCGGCCGACTACGCGGCGCTGCTGGTCGGTGCCGGCTGCGCGGTCGACGCCTGGGAGACTACCTACGTGCACCTGCTCCCGGCCGCCGCCGACGCGGACCACCCGGTGCTCGCCTGGATGGAAGGGACCGCGCTGCGCCCGGTCCGGGCCGCGCTGGACGCCGCCGGCTGGGCGGACTTCCGCGCCGAGCTGGGGGTACGCCTCGCCCAGGCGTACCCGGTGCGGCAGGGTCAGGTGTACTTCCCGTTCCGCCGGATCTTCGTGGTGGCCCGTACCGGCGCCCGCGCAGAGGAGAATTCGTGACCGACCTGCCCACCTTCATCGCCGGACTGCCCAAGGTGGAGCTGCACGTGCACCACGTCGGCTCCGCCTCGCCCCGGATCGTCGCCGAGCTGGCCGCCCGGCACGAGGGGCGCAGCCCGGTCCCGGCCGACCCGGAGGCGCTCGCCGACTACTTCGCGTTCCGCGACTTCGCCCATTTCATCGAGGTCTACCTCAGCGTGGTGGACCTGATCCGGGACGCCGACGACGTCTGGCTGCTGACCCACGAGGTGGCCCGGGAGCTGGCCCGGCAGCAGGTGCGGTACGCCGAGCTGACCGTCACCCCGTACTCCCACGTCCACCGGGGCATCCCCGCGCCGGCGTTCTGCGAGGCGATCGAGGACGCCCGCAAGCGGGCCGAGGCGGACTTCGGCATCGCCCTGCGCTGGTGCTTCGACATTCCCGGTGAGGCGGGCCTGCCGGCCGCCGAGGAGACCCTGCGGATCGCGCTGGAGGAGCGGCCCGACGGGCTGATCAGCTTCGGCCTGGGCGGGCCCGAGATCGGGGTGCCCCGGCCGCAGTTCAAGCCGTACTTCGACCAGGCCCGGGCGGCCGGGCTGCGCTCGGTGCCGCACGCCGGCGAAACCACCGGCCCGGAGACGATCTGGGACGCGCTGCGCGAGCTGGGCGCGGAGCGGATCGGCCACGGCATCGCCGCCGTGCTCGACCCGGAGCTGCTGACCCACCTCGCCGAGCGGCGGATCCCGCTGGAGGTCTGCCCCACCTCCAACGTCCGCACCCGCGCGGTGGCCACCATCGAGGAGCACCCGCTGCGGCAGCTCGTCGAGGCCGGGGTGCCGGTCACCATCAACTCCGACGACCCGCCGATGTTCGGCACCACCCTGAACGACGAGTACGCGGTGGCCGCGCGGCTGCTCGACCTCGGCCCCGAGGGACTCGCCGCGCTGGCCCGCGACGCGGTCGTCGCGTCGTTCCTGGAGCCCGGCGAGCAGGCCCGGATCAACGGTGAGATCGACGCCTACCTGGCGGCCGCGACACGCTGACCGGACGGGACGGCACCGGCCGCCGCGACACCCGTAGCGGCCGGCGCCGCCCGGACAGCGCCAGGGCGACCCCGAGCACGCCGACCGAGGCGGCCAGCCCGGGTCCGGGCGCGCCGGGCCCGGGGCGGGCCGGGCCGTACGCGAGCACCGGGTCCTGCCAGACGGCGAGCGTGAGGGCGACACCCGCCCCGATCACGGCGGCCCAGCGGAGCAGGCGGCTGACGGTCGGTGTCATCACGGTCACCTCACGCCCGGGGTGCGGTTCGACGGGGAGTGGCGCGCGACGGGAGCGAGGTGTGGGGGGACCGAACTCCCGCCGCGCGCACGCTCCACCGACCGGAGGTGTTACGGGGCGTCCCGGCCGGTGGAACTGATGGGTTCGGTCCTGATCCTGACAGTCCGGGGTGGCCGGCCGGCCGTCGTTAACCCTTATCTAAGGAAGACTTGCGTCGGCCCACAACCGGACCGGTCAGCGGGGCCGCGGCCAGCGGCGGGCACTGCTCTTCTGCTCCCGCACGTCCCGGGCCATCCGGCCGACCAGCCCGAACCGGTTGACCTGCCGCGGAATCGCCTCCGGGTCGGCGAGCAGCATCACCACACTGGCCCCGCCCAGCCCGGCCCGGTCGATGCTGACCGACCCGTTGGCCTGCAAGGCGACCCGCTTGGCGATGTCCAGCCCCAGGCCGGTGGAGCCCCGGTCGCTGGCGCCGCGGCGCAGCGCCCGGTCGGGGTCGGCGATGCCCGGGCCGGCGTCGTCGATCCGGATCGCCACCCAGCCGTCGCGCCGGCTCACCGCCACCTCGAACGCGGTGCCCTGAGGGGTGTAGCGGAAGACGTTGCCGATCACCGCGTCGAGCGCGGCGGCCAGCTCGGCCCGGGGAACCGGCGCCGGGATGCGCAGTTGGGCGCCGGTCACCCGGTGCGGCCGGTTCTGGTCGCCCGCCAGCGCCGACCAGAAGACCATCCGGTCCCGGACCACCTCGCTGACATCGCAGCTGGCCGGCCCGGTCTCCTGGCTGACCGCCTTGCGGGTGGTCTTGATCAGCTGGTCGACCTCGCCCTCCAGGGTGACGATGGCCTGCCGGATCCGCCGGATGCCCCGGCGGCGGTCCAGTTCCGCCTCGCTGAACGTGCCGATGCTCGTGTCGTCGGACTCCAGCGCCTCGGCGTCCAGCCGCAGTGCGGTCAGCGGGGTGCGCAGCCGGTGGGAGAGGTCGGCTACCAGCTCCCGCTCGTCGGCGCGCAGCGCGACCAGGCGCTCCGCCATCCGGTTGAAGGCATGGCCGACCTCGGCCAGCTCCCGCGGGCCGGCGGGCTCGACCCGTACCCCCAGGTCGCCGTCACCGACCGCGAGCGCCGCCTTGACCAGTTCCCCGGTGGCGTCCGCCGCGCGGGCGGCCACCCGGTCGACCACGATCACCGCGGCCCCGACCAGCGCCACCGCCACGGTGAGCAGCAGCAGCCACCGGTCGCGGGCGCCCTCGTCGAGCACCCGGTCGGGGACGAAGACCTCCACCACGGCCACCTTGTCACCCAGCACCACCGGGTCCAGCCGGAGCACGCCGCCGGGCACGTCGGTGACCAGGGAGTGTCGCTCCGCCTCGGCCCGGGCCAGCGTCGCCGCGTCGGCCCGGCCGCGGGCCTCGTCGTCCCCGATGCCGTGCACGACCGGTCGCAGCGCCGGGTCGTCCCCGCTGGCCGCCACCGCCCGCCGGACGACGACCGGATCGGTGCTGACCGCGAGGGCGCCGGTGACCAGTGCGGCGCGCCGGGCCGCGTCGTCCAGCTTCTCGTCGCGGGAGTGGTCGCCGAGGGTGATCCCGAGGGGGACGAGGAAGGCGAGCGCGACGAGGCTGCACATGCCGGCCGTGAGCCAGGCCAGCGTCGACCTCAGTCCGGCGCCACCAGCCGGAAGCCGACCCCCCGCACGGTGCGCAGGTAGCGCGGCTTCGCCGCGGACTCGCCCATTTTGCGGCGCAGCCAGTACAGGTGAACGTCGATGGTCTGGTCCTCGCCGACCGATGGCTGCCGCCATACCTCCTCCAAGAGTTCCCGCCGGGACACTACGCGGCCGGGACGTGCGGCGAGATACGCCAGCAGGTCGAATTCCTTGCGGGTCAGCGCGAGCGGCTCGCCGTCCAGCACCGCGCTGCGCTCGCCGACGTCGACCCGCAGGCCGCTCACCGTGTGCACGGCCGGCTGTACGGCCCGGCTGGCCCGGCCGGCCCGGCGCAGCACCGTGGTGATCCGGGCGTCCAGGTGCGCCCCGGTGAACGGCTTGACCATGTAGTCGTCGGCGCCCGCCCGCAGCAGCCGGACCACGGACTGCTCGTCGTCCCGCGCGGTGGCGATGATGATCGGCACGTCGGTGATGCCGCGCAGCATGCGCAGCGCGTCGGAGCCGTCCAGGTCGGGCAGGCCGAGGTCGAGCACGACCAGGTCGGGCGTCTCGGCGGCCACCCGGCGCAGCGCGTCCAGCGCCGTGCCGACGGCGTGCACGGCGTGCCCCCGGTCGGTGAGGGACCGCAACATCGCGCCGCGTACGACGTGATCGTCTTCGACCAGGAGGACGGTTGCCACGTCAGCACCGTACTCGGCGTGGCAAGTTGATCGCGTTGCGGCACTCTGCGGAACGGGGCAAGCTGGGACGGCGATGACGTTCACCCTCTTCCCCGACACCCGCCTCGCGCTCGCCCGTGACTCGCTCGCCGGCCTCTCCGTCGGCGACGCCCTCGGCTCCCAGTTCTTCGTCCCCGGCCGGCGCCCGGCGGACCTGGCCGCCGGCCGGCTGCCCGCGCCGCCCTGGCCGTGGACCGACGACACGGAGATGGCCTGCTCCGTGGTCGCCGAGCTGAACGCGTCGGGGCGGATCGACCGGGACCGGTTGGCGCTCGCCTTCGCCGAGCGTTGCGAGCCGTACCGGGGGTACGGGCCGGGGGCGGTGACCATCCTGCGGCTGATCCGGACCGGCACCCCCTGGCCGGTGGCCGCCGCCGCCGCGTTCGACGGGCAGGGCTCCTGCGGCAACGGCGCCGCCATGCGGGTCGCCCCGCTCGGCGCCTGGTACGCCGACTCGACCCGCCGCGCCGCCGACCAGGCCCGCGCCGCCGCCGAGGTGACCCACGCCCACCCGGAGGGCATCGCCGGGGCGGTCGCGGTGGCGGTGGCCGCCGCGCTGGCCGCCCGGGCCCGGCTCGACGGGGACCGGCCCGACCCGGCGCGGTTCCTCGGTGCGGTGGCCGGCGCGCTGGACCCGGTCGGCGCGGTGCACCGGGGCGTACGCCGGGCCGCGGCGCTGCTCGGGCACCCGGCCGAGGATGCCGTCGCCGCGCTCGGCAACGGCTCCCGGGTGACCGCGCAGGACACCGTCCCGTTCACCCTCTGGGCCGCCGCCACCCACCTCGACGACTACCCGTCCGCGATCCGGGCCTGCGTGGTGGCCGGCGGGGACGTGGACACCACCGCGGCCATCGTCGGCGGGGTGGTCGCCGCGTACACCGGGGTGGGCACCGAGGGCGGCGTCCCGGACGGCTGGCTCGCCGCCCGCGAGCCGCTCCCCACCTGGCTGGCCACCCACGCTTGACCCGCCCCGCCTTGCCCTCCAAGATCCGCGCACTTTCCTGGAAAGAGGGCCCTTCCCGCCGCCGCGAGGCCACTCTTTCCCGGAAGAGGGCCCTACCCGCTGCCGCGAGGCCACTCTTTCCCGGAAAGCGTGGGCTCGCGTCCGTCCGCGCCACCTCCGCCGGCGTGCGGCCTCGTGCGCCGGGGCCTTCACCGGTCGGAGGCAGCACTTTCCGTGAAGGTGGCCCCTTCGGGCCTGTGGAGGCAGCACTTTCCCGGAAAGTGCTGCCTCCGCAGGCCCGCCAGCGGCAGGCGTTGGCGGGGCGGGGGGTCGGGTCAGTGGGCGGGCGCGGCGGCGGTCGACCGGTCGTCGGCGGTGAGGACGGGCTCGCCGGTGTCGCCCCGGGCGGGGTAGGGCTCGCCGGTGTCGCCCCGACCACGGCGGGGCCCGCCCGTGTCGGCCGGCTCCGGATCGCCGGCGTCGTCGGTGGGGGCCCTGTCGTCGGCGGCGTCGCCGGCGGGAATCCCGTCGTCCGCGGCGTCGTCCGCGGCGGGGCGGGTCAGCGTTTCGCGTCGCCGGCGGCTGAGCAGCCAGCCCAGGGCCGCGCCGCCGCCGAGCCCGGCGAGCAGGCCGCCACCGAGCAGGAGATCCGCGCTCGGGCCGTCGTCGCCGGCCGGCCCCGCCGCCGGACCGGCCGCCGGTCCCGCCGCGTCGGCCGGCGCCTCGGCGAGGGTTCCGTCGTGTCCGTCGTGTCCGTCGTGTCCGCCGGCGTTCGGCAGCGCCGGCAGCAGCGGCACCGTCGGGGCCGGGTGCGCGCCGCCCGGCGGGTCGACCCACCGGACCACGGTCCCGTCGGCGTACGTCTGGACCACCTGGAAGGTGAGTCGGTCGGTGGCCGGCATCGGGCCCATGCCCAGCGACAGCCGGGCGGGGCCGGCCGCCCCGGGCATCCGGATCCAGGTCACCGCGTCGGTCACCTGGTCCAGCTCGGCGGCGTGGATGCCGGCGACCGGCCGGTCGAGGGAGCGGGTGGTGATGCTCGGCGCCCAGCCCGGCACCGACAGGGGGTAGACCTCGCCGATCGGCGCGTCCGCCGGCATCCGCAGCTCGATCCGGGTGGTCCGGCTGCCGGACCGCACCTCGGGCAGCACCACGGCCAACTCGATCGCGTCGCCCTGGCGCACCTGCGCGGGTGAGGTCGTCACCGTCACCTCGGCCGCGCTCGCGGCGCCGGGCCAGCCCGCCGCCCCCACCGCGGCGGCGAGCAACGCCACCGCCCACCACCGGCCCCGACGGTTCATCCGCATGGTCGCCCCCATCCGTCTCGAACGCGGGCCGGCACCGGCTCCGGCCACACCCGGTAGTTCGGTCCGGAGCACGGAAAGGTTCAACGGGGGACGGAACTCGCCGGGGCCACCGGTCGGGACGACGCGGCGTCGCCGACGGTGCGGTACGGGCGACCGATAGCATCGCAGGGGCCGGCAACCGGCACCTCCGATACCCATCGACGACAGGAGTCACCGTGTCCGCACCCCGTACCCCCGTCGTGGCCGACCCCGTCGTCGTCGCCGCCGGGACGACGGCGGCCGACGCGGTGGCCGCGGCCGGACTGCCGATGACCGGCCCGAAGGCCGTCGTGGTGGTCCGTGACCCGCTCGGCCAGCTGCGCGACCTGGACTGGAAGCCGGCTGAGGAGATCAGCGTCGAGCCGGTCTCCGTCGACTCCCCGGACGGGCTGAACGTGCTGCGCCACTCGACCGCGCACGTGCTCGCCCAGGCCGTGCAGGACGTCTTCCCCGAGGCCAAGCTCGGCATCGGCCCGCCCATCGAGAATGGCTTCTACTACGACTTCCAGGTCGACAAGCCGTTCCAGCCGGACGACCTGGCCAAGCTCGAGAAGCGGATGCAGGAGATCGTCAAGTCCGGCCAGCGGTTCCGCCGGCGCCGTTTCACCAGCCTGGACGAGGCGCGGACCGAGCTGGCCGCCGAGCCGTTCAAGCTGGAGCTGATCGACGTCAAGGGGGAGGGGCTGGACTCCTCCGAGGTGATGGAGGTGGGCGGCGGCGAGCTGACCATCTACGACAACCTCGCCGCGAACGAGGACAAGGTCTGCTGGTCGGACCTCTGCCGGGGCCCGCACCTGCCGAACACCCGGCTGATCGGCGCGTTCAAGCTGATGCGGTCGGCCGCCGCGTACTGGCGGGGCTCGGAGAAGAACCCGCAGCTCCAGCGGGTGTACGGCACCGCGTGGCCGACCCGGGACGAGCTGAAGGCGTACCTGAAGCTGCTGGAGGAGGCCGCCCGGCGCGACCACCGCAAGCTCGGCGCCGACCTGGACCTGTTCAGCTTCCCCGACGAGATCGGCTCCGGCCTGGCGGTCTTCCACCCCAAGGGCGGCGTGCTCAAGCGGGTCATGGAGGACTACGTCCGCACCCGCCACATCGAGGAGGGCTTCCAGTACGTCGGGAGCCCGCACATCTCCAAGGAAGGTCTCTTCCACACCTCGGGACACCTGCCCTACTACAAGGACACGATGTTCCCGCCGATGGAGATGGAGGGCAGCGACTACTACCTCAAGGCGATGAACTGCCCGATGCACAACCTGATCTACCGGTCGCGCGGGCGGTCCTACCGTGAGCTGCCGATGCGGCTGTTCGAGTTCGGGTCCGTCTACCGGTACGAGAAGTCGGGCGTGATCCACGGGCTGACCCGGGTGCGCGGCTTCACCCAGGACGACTCGCACTCCTACTGCACCCGGGAGCAGGCGCCGGCCGAGATCAAGCACCTGCTCGGCTTCGTGCTCAGCCTGCTGCGGGACTTCGGCATCGACGACTTCTACCTCGAGCTGTCGACCCGCGACGACGCCAAGCCGGACAAGTTCGTCGGCACGGACGAGGACTGGGCGACCGCCACCGCCGTGCTGGAGCAGTGCGCGCGGGAGACCGGGCTCGACCTCGTCCCCGACCCGGGCGGCGCGGCCTTCTACGGCCCGAAGATCTCGGTGCAGGCCAAGGACGCCATCGGCCGCACCTGGCAGATGTCGACCATCCAGTACGACTTCAACCAGCCGAAGGGCTTCGGGCTGGAGTACCAGGCGGCCGACGGCACGCGCCAGCAGCCGGTCATGATCCACTGCGCCAAGTTCGGCTCGATCGAGCGCTTCATCGGCGTGCTCACCGAGCACTACGCCGGCGCGTTCCCGGCCTGGCTCGCCCCGGTGCAGGTGGTGGGCATCCCGATCCGGGAGGACCACGCCGACTACCTCCAGGACTTCGTCACCACGCTGCGCAAGCAGGGGATCCGGGCCGAGGTCGACGCGGGCGACGACCGGATGCAGAAGAAGATCCGTAACGCCCAGCAGCAGAAGATCCCGTTCATGGTGATCGCCGGTGACGACGACGTGGCCGCCGGCACGGTCTCCTTCCGCTACCGGGACGGGTCGCAGCGCAACGGCGTGCCGATCGCCGAGGCGGTGGCGCACGTGGTCGACGTGGTCACCTCGCGGACCAACGCGGGGCCGTCGGCCGAGGGCTGACCGTACGACCTGCCGACACGGCGGCGTTCCGGGCGACCGGACGCCGCCGTGTCGCGTCTCCGGGGCCGGCCGCCGGTGCCCGGTCCTGCCGTGCGCCCGCGGCCGGCCCCGGCGGGACGGCCGTAGGATCTGCGGTGTGACTGGGGCGGATCGACGGTTCGAGGACGGCACCGACAACGGTCTGGCGGACGGGCTGGAACGGCTCTGGACGCCGCACCGGATGACCTACATCTCGGGCGAGGACCGTCCCGAGGGCGGCTACGAGAAGCCCACTGGCTGCCCGTTCTGCCGTGCCCCCGGCCTGCCGCCGGACGAGAGCCTGATCGTCGCCCGGGGCGAGCACGTCTTCGCGGTGCTCAACCTCTACCCGTACAACCCGGGCCACCTGCTGATCTGCCCGTACCGGCACGTCGCCGACTACACCGAGCTGGACGTCCCGGAGACCGCCGAGCTGGCCGCGTTCACCAAGGACGCCATGCGGGTGGTCCGCCGGGTCTCCAACGCGCACGGCTTCAACCTGGGCATGAACCAGGGTGGCGTGGCCGGCGCCGGCATCGCCGCCCACCTGCACCAGCACGTGGTGCCGCGCTGGGGCGGGGACGCCAACTTCATGCCGGTGATCGGCCGGACGAAGGTGCTGCCGCAGCTGCTCGCCGACACCCGGGACCTGTTCGCCAAGGCCTGGCCGGTCTGACCCGGGCGCCGGCGGCCGCGCGCCGGCCGTACCTCAGCGCAGCCGGCCCCGGACGCGGGCCAGCCGCCGGCGGGCGGTGGCGGCGGTGCGCTGGGCCGACTCGGCCCGGTCGGTCGCGAGCTGCGCGCGGACGGCGAGCTGGCGCAGCCGGCGGGCGACCATCTGGTCACCGTGCCGGGCGATCCAGAGGCAGACCCCGGCGAGCGGCAGCTCGACCAGTACGGCGAGCAGCACCGACACCACCAGGTCCGGGCCGCGCGGGGTGGTGACCACGTCGAACCAGGCGTCCACCGCCAGCATGGTCGCGGTGCCGGCGGCGGCGAGCACCACCTGCCGGTCACCCCGGTACGCGTGCCAGGCGGTCAGCCCGAGCAGGGCCACCAGGCCCAGGTCGAAGCCGACCCAGGCGGCCCGGTAGTGCACGGTCACGGTGTGCCGGGGCAGGGTCAGCGCCAGGTAGCCGATCCAGGGCAGGGTGAGCAGGGCCAGCGCCACGAAGGTGGGCGCCACCCAGCGCGGCACCGGCCGCACCTCGGTCGCCCGGTCGATCTCGTCCGTCGTCGTGCTCATCGTTCCTCCGCCGGTCACGGGCCGCCGACCGACCGTGCCTGCGGGCTGCACGCGTCGTGACTTCCTTCCCGTCAAGTGTGCTCGAAGTGGCAGGATGCGGCGATGGCAGTCAGCACGCGGACGTTGGGCCGCAGCGGCATCGAGGTCAGCGCCCTCGGCATGGGGTGCTGGGCGATCGGCGGGCCGTGGGCGGAGGGGTCCCGGCCGCTGGGCTGGGGCGCGGTCGACGACGCGGAGTCGGTACGGGCGGTCCGCCGCGCACTCGACCTCGGGGTGACCCTCTTCGACACCGCCGACACGTACGGGGCCGGGCACGGCGAGCGGATCCTCGGCCGGGCGCTCGCCGGCCGCCGCGATCGGGCGGTGATCGCCACCAAGTGGGGCTACACCTTCGACGAGGCGACCCGGCAGGCCACCGGGGAGGACGCCTCGCCCGGGTACCTGCGCCGGGCGGTCACCGACTCGCTGCGCCGGCTGGACACCGACCGGATCGACCTCTACCAGCTGCACCTCGGGGACCTGCCGGTGCCGCGTGCCGAGGCGCTGATCGACACCCTCGAGGAGCTGGTCGCCGACGGGCTCGTCCGGGCGTACGGCTGGAGCACCGACCGGGCCGACCGGGCCGGCGCGTTCGCCCAGGTCGCCCGCCGGGCCACGGCGGTGCAGCACGGCCTGTCGGTGCTTCGCGACGCACCGGCCATGCTGGCCGCCTGCGACAAGCATGACCTGGCCAGCATCGCCCGCGGGCCGCTCGGGATGGGGCTGCTGACCGGGAAGTACACGCCGGAGTCCACGCTGCCCCGCGACGACGTGCGGGGCACCGCGCCGACCTGGCTGGAGTGGTTCCGCAGCGGCCGGCCGGCGCCCGAGTGGCTGCGCCGGGTGGCCGCCGTGCGGGGCGCGCTGACCGCCGACGGCCGGACCCTCGCCCAGGGTGCCCTCGGCTGGATCTGGGCGCGCAGCGGCCGGACCGTGCCGATCCCGGGGGCGCGCACGGTCGCCCAGGTCGAGGAGAACGCGGCGGCGCTGCGTTGGGGCCCGCTCGCCGCCGACCACTTCGCCGAGGTGGAACGCCAGCTCGCCGCCCTGCGCTCGGCCGCCCTGCGGGACGCCGATCGCCCGCACTGGCCGATGCCCCCCGTTCCCGCCGCCCGCCCCTGACGCCTCACGCCACGCGGCCAAGATCCGTACAAATTCACGGAAATAGTGGCCTCCCGCGCTGCGGAGACCACTGTTTCCGTGAATTGGTCGCCGCAGGGCGGGCGCCCGGCGGGGCGGGCGCGGCGGGGTGAGGGTCAGGGATGGGTGGTGGCTTCCTTGCGGACCTGCTCGGCGAGGTGGGCGGGCATCGGCTCGTAGCGGGCGAACTCGCGACGGAAGGTGCCGGTGCCGGCGGTCATCGAGCGCAGCTCGACCGCGTAGCGGAGCAGCTCGGTGGCGGGCACCTCGGCCCGGACCAGGGTGCGCCCCTCGGCGTCCGGGTCGGGCTCGGTGCCCAGCACCCGGCCGCGCCGCCCGGAGAGGTCGCCCATCACCGCGCCCACCGACGCGTCGGGCACCCGGATGGTCACCTCGTCCACCGGCTCCAGCAGCGCCGGCTGGCCCTTCTCGGCGGCGTCGCGCAGCGCCAGCGCGCCGGCGGTCTGGAACGCCGCGTCGGAGGAGTCGACGCTGTGCGCCTTGCCGTCGAAGAGGGTCACCCGCAGGTCCACCACCTGGCAGCCGGCGACCAGACCGCGTTCCATCTGGGCCCGGACGCCCTTCTCCACGGACGGGATGTAGTTGTGCGGGACCGCCCCGCCGACCACCTTGTCCACGAACTCGAATCCGGTCCCGCGCGGCAGCGGCGCCACCTCGATGTCGCAGACCGCGTACTGGCCGTGCCCGCCGGACTGCTTGACGTGCCGGCCGTGCCCCTTGGCGGCGGCGGTGAACGTCTCGCGCAGCGCCACCCGGACCGGCTCGGTCTCCAGCTCGACGCCGCCGGCGCGCAGCCGGTCCAGCACCACGTCGGCGTGCGCCTCGCCCATGCACCAGAGCACCAACTGGTGGGTCTCGGCGTTGCGGTCCAGCCGCAGCGTCGGGTCGCCGGCGACCAGCCGGGCCAGGTTGCGGGCCAGGGCGTCCTCGTCGGCCCGGCTTTTCGCCACGATCGCCACCGGCAGCAGCGGCTCCGGCATCTCCCACGGGGCGACGAGCAGCGGCTCGTCCTTGGCGGAGATGGTGTCACCGGTCTCCGCGCTGCCCGACTTGGTGATCGCGCAGATGTCGCCGGCCACCGCGGCGGCCACCTCGCGCAGCGTCGCGCCGAGCGGGCTGTAGATGTGGCCGACCCGCTCGTCGGCGTCGTGGTCGGGGTGGCCGCGCTCGGCCATGCCGTGTCCCGACACGTGGATCTGCTGGTCGGGGCGGAGCGTGCCGGAGAAGACCCGGACCAGGGAGACCCGGCCGACGTGCCGGTCCACGGTCGTCTTGACCACCTCGGCGACCAGCGGGCCGTCCGGCTCGCAGGCCAGCGGGGGCCGGGGCGAGCCGTCCACCCCGGTGACCGCCGGCAGTTCGTGCTCCAGCGGCGACGGGAACGCCGCCACCAGGCCGTCGAGCAGCGCGTCCAGGCCGACCCCGGTCTCCGCGCAGACCGGCACCACCGGGTAGAAGTGGCCGCGGGCGACCGCCTTCTCCAGGTCGGTGATGAGCACCTCGGTGTCGATCTCCTCGCCGCCGAGGTAGCGGTCCATCAGGGTCTCGTCCTCGCTCTCCGCGATGATCCCCTCGATGAGCTCGTTGCGGGACTCCTGGATCGCCGGCAGGTGCTCCGGGTCCGGTTCGCGGACGGTCGGCGGCAGCCCGTTCGAGTAGTCGAAGACGCGCCGGGTGATCAGCCCCATCAGGCCGGCGACGGACTCGCCGTCGTCGCCGAGCATCGGCAGGTAGAGCGGGAGCACGTTGTCGCCGAAGACCCGCTGGCAGAGCGCGACGGCCTCGTCGAAGTCGGCGCGCGGGTGGTCCAGTCGGGACACCGCCACGGCCCGCGGCATGTCCACCGCGGCGCACTCCTCCCAGAGCGCGGCCGTGGCCGCGTCCATGCCGTCGACGGCGGAGACCACGAACAGCGCCGCGTCGGCCGCGCGCAGGCCGGCGCGCAGCTCGCCGACGAAGTCGCCGTATCCGGGGGTGTCCAGGAGGTTGACCTTGACGTCGCGGTGCAGCAGCGGGGCGCAGGCCAGGGCGACGGAGCGCTGCTGGCGTACGGCGGCGGGATCGTGGTCGCAGACGGTGGTCCCGTCGGTGACGCTGCCGGCCCGGCCGATCGTGCCGCTGGCCGCGAGCAGCGCCTCGACCAGCGTGGTCTTGCCCGCACCGGAGTGCCCGACGAGCACCACGTTGCGAACCCTGTCGGGTTCGGTCACCACCGGCGCGCCGCCGGTGACCCCCTTCTCCTGATTTTTCTGCGCCATCGCGGCGCACCTCCCTCAGCCGGTGGTGGTGGCGACCGCCGCGCGCGACGGGGAAGCGGCCCGGGCGGGTGCCGCGGCGATATCCTCCGGTGGTCTCCTGGACGACGGGTACGCGGACCGGTGTTCCGGTGAACTGGCTCACCTCCCACGCTCGATCTCACACCCGTTACCGAGTCGACACAAGAGCGGCTGGCGGGTCGGTACGACCGGCTGTGTCCCCGGCCGCTGCCGGCCGTTATCGTGGGACCGCCATGGCGAAGATCTTCCAAGTAACGGCCCGCGCGGGCATGACCCGCGTCGTGGAGCCGGTCGCGCGCGGGCTGCTCCGCGCCGGCGTTTCCCCCAACGCGGTCACCGTGACCGGCACCCTCGGCGTGCTCGTCGGCGCGCTCGGCTTCGGCGCGCGTGGCGAGCTGGTCGCCGGCGCGCTGATCGTCACGGTCTTCGCGCTCACCGATCTGCTCGACGGGACGATGGCCCGGATGAGCGGCGGCGCCACGAAGTTCGGCGCCTTCCTCGACTCGAGCATGGACCGGATCGCCGACAGCGCCGTCTTCGGCGCAGTCGCGTACCTGCTGGCCACCCAGCACCACTACTCCGGGGTGGCCGCCGCGCTGCTCTGCCTGGCCGCCGGCGGGCTGGTCTCGTACGTCAAGGCCCGTGCCGAGGGGCTGGGCATGACCTGCAACGTGGGCATCGCGGAGCGTACCGAGCGGCTGCTGATCGTCGGCGTGGGCGGCCTGCTCACCGGCCTCGGTCTCGACCCCGCCCTGCCGATCGCGCTCTGGCTGCTCGCCGCCGTCTCGATCTTCACGGTCGGGCAGCGGATGGCCCACGTGTACAAGCAGGCGCAGCTGGTCGGCCAGGAGTGAATCTCACCGAGGCGGGCTACGTCGCCGGGTGGCGGCTGGTTCGCTCGCTGCCCCGGCCCGTGGTCGCCGCGGCCTTCCGGGCGGGCGCCGACCGCGCCCACCGGCGGGGCGGCGGGGGTACGGCCCGGCTGCGCGCCAACCTGCGCCGGGTGGTCGGCCCGGAGGTGTCCGAGGCGGAGCTGGACGACCTGGTGAAGCGCGGCCTGCGCTCCTACGCCCGGTACTGGTTGGAGGCATTCCGGCTGCCCGCGCTGAGCCGCCGGGAGATCCTCGCCGGGTTCCGCCTGGGCGGGGTGGAGAAGCTCGCCGCCGACGTGGAGTCCGGCCGGGGCGCGGTGGTCGCCCTGCCGCACGCCGGCAACTGGGACGCCGCTGGCGCCTGGGTGGCCGCCACCGGCTGGCCGATCACCACCGTCGCCGAACGGCTCAAGCCGGAGGGCGTCTACGAGCGGTTCCTCGCCTTCCGGCAGGGCCTGGGCATGGAGATCCTGCCCACCCACGGCGGCGACCGCCCCGCGTTCGACGTGCTGGTCGACCGGCTGCGGGCGGGCGCCGTGGTGCCGCTGCTGGCCGACCGGGACCTTTCCGCCCGGGGTGTCGAGGTGGAGTTCTTCGGCGGCCGCACCCGGATGCCGGCCGGCCCGGCCCTGCTGGCCATCCGAACCGGCGCCCCGCTCTACGTCGCCTCACTGTGGTACGAGCCGGACGCCGCCTGCGCCTCGCTCGAGGGCCCGCTGGAGCTGCCCGATCCGGAGAGCGGCCCGCTGGACGACCGGGTCCGGACGGTGACCCAGCGGATTGCCGACGGTCTGGCGGCGGGCATCGCCCGGCATCCGGAAGACTGGCACATGTTGCAGCGGATGTGGCTGGACCAGCGCGCGGCAGGCGGCGGCGGCACGGACGCCCCGGCACCGCCCGCCACCACCGGGACGATCTGAGGGAGAGGGCACTGACGTGCGGATCGGCATCGTGTGCCCGTACTCCTTCGACGTGCCGGGTGGCGTGCAGAACCACGTGATGGACCTGGCCGAGGCGCTGATCGGGCTGGGCCACGAGGTGAGCGTGCTGGCGCCGGCTGACGAGGACGCGCCGCTGCCGGCGTACGTGGTGTCGGCCGGGCGGGCGGTGCCGCTGCCGTACAACGGCTCGGTGGCCCGGATCGCCTTCGGCCCGGTCTCCACGGCCCGGGCGCGGCGCTGGATCACCCGGGGCGAGTTCGACGTGCTGCACGTGCACGAGCCGCTCACCCCCAGCCTGTCGATGCTGGCGGTGCTCTGCGCCCGCGGCCCGGTGGTGGCCACCTTCCACACCGCGATGACCCGCTCCCGGGTGCTCTCCGCCGCCCAGGGGGTGCTGCAGATCCTGCTGGAACGCATCACCGCCCGGATCGCGGTCAGCGCCCTGGCCCGCAAGGTGCAGGTCGAGCACATGGACGGCGGCGCGGTGGAGATCCCCAACGGGGTGGCGGTGGCGAAGTTCGCCGGCGTCGAGCCGCTGCCGGGCTGGCCGGGGGAGTGCGCGCCGGGCACCGGCGGGACGCTGGGTTTCCTCGGCCGGTTCACCGAGCCGCGCAAGGGCTTCCCGATCCTGCGGGACGCCTTCGTCGCGCTCGCCCCGGAGCGCCCCGGGCTGCGCCTGCTGGTCGCGGGCCCGGGCGACAGGGGGGACCTGTACGGGCAGTTCCCGGCCGAGCTGCGGGACCGGGTCACCTTCCTCGGCATGGTCTCCGAGGCGGACAAACCTCGCATGCTGCGCAGCCTGCACCTCTACGTCGCACCGAACACCGGCGGGGAATCCTTCGGGATGATCCTCACCGAGGCGCTCGCCGCCGGCACCACCGTGGTGGCCAGCGACCTGGACGCGTTCCGCCGGGTGCTGGACGGCGGGCGGGCGGGCCGGCTCTTCCCGACCGGGGACGCGGCGGCGCTGCGGACCGCCCTGCTCGAACTGCTCGACGACGCGGACCGGCGGGCGGCGCTGACCGCCTGCGGCGACCAGGTGGTGGCGAATTTCGACTGGCCCGTGGTTGCCCGCCGGGTTCTGGAGGTATACGCAGCGGCGATCGAGGCCACCGACGGTCGGGTCATGGACCAGGAGTGGGCGGGGCTGGGCTGACCTCCGTGACCGGTGGGGCCGGTGTGATGAGGGCGTCGGCCGGGGCCGCTCGGACCGGGCGGGAGGAGGAGCAGCACTACGATGCCGGGCATGTGGTGGGTGGTGGGCGGCGTCCTGGTCGTCGGGCTGGTCGCGGCGTACCTGATCTGGACGGCCGGCCGGGTCCAACGGCTGCAGACCCGGGCGGAGTCGGCGGCCCGGGCGCTCGACGCCCACCTGCTGCGCCGCGCGGCGGCCGCGGCGGTGCTGGCCGAGCGGCGGTACGGCGTGGAGCTGTACGCGGCGGCCCGGATCGCCCTCGACGCCGTCCCCGAGGAGCGGGAGGCGGCCGAGAACGACCTCACCCGGCAGTTGCGCGCGGTCGAGCTGGCCCCGGACGACGCCGCCTGCGAGGCGGTGATCGCGGCGAGCCGGCGGCTGGCCCTGGCCCGGCAGGTGCACACCGACCTGGTCCGGGACGCCCGGGCCGCCCGCGGCCGGCCGCTGGTACGCCTGTTCCGGATGGGGCGGGGCCGCGAGTGGCCCCGTTACTTCGACATCGACGACCCCACTCTGAGCGTTCCGGCGGACGTCCCCACCGGCTGACCCGGACCGTCCCGGGCTGGGGTGACCCCGGCCACAGAGCAGGCCACCGGGGGTCTGATTGGCTGTCGGACCGGCGTTGACGTCGTCGTAGCCTCGTTCGCAAGCCACCCCGAATACCGTCCAAGGAGCGATGACCCGTGTCCGAATCCACCTCCCCGAACACCAACGCCACCCCGGTCGTCGGCACCGCCCGCGTCAAGCGGGGCATGGCCGAGATGCTCAAGGGCGGCGTGATCATGGACGTGGTCACTCCCGAGCAGGCCAAGATCGCCGAGGACGCGGGCGCCGTCGCCGTCATGGCACTGGAGCGCGTGCCGGCCGACATCCGCGCGCAGGGCGGCGTGTCCCGGATGAGCGACCCGGACATGATCGACGGCATCATCAACGCCGTCTCGATCCCGGTGATGGCCAAGGCCCGGATCGGCCACTTCGTCGAGGCGCGGATCCTGCAGTCCCTCGGCGTCGACTACGTCGACGAGTCCGAGGTGCTGACCCCGGCCGACTACGCGAACCACATCGACAAGTGGGCCTTCACCGTCCCCTTCGTCTGCGGCGCGACCAACCTGGGCGAGGCGTTGCGCCGGATCACCGAGGGCGCCGCCATGATCCGCTCGAAGGGCGAGGCCGGCACCGGCGACGTCTCCAACGCCACCACCCACATGCGCAAGATCCGCCAGGAGATCCGCCGCCTCCAGTCGCTGCCGGCCGACGAGCTGTACGTCGCCGCCAAGGAGCTCCAGGCGCCGTACGAGCTGGTCAAGGAGGTTGCCGAGAGCGGCAAGCTGCCGGTCGTGCTGTTCACCGCGGGCGGCATCGCCACCCCGGCCGACGCGGCCATGATGATGCAGCTCGGCGCCGAGGGCGTCTTCGTCGGCTCGGGCATCTTCAAGTCGGGCAACCCGGCCCAGCGGGCCGCCGCGATCGTCAAGGCCACCACCTTCCACGACGACCCGGACGTGCTGGCCAAGGTCTCCCGCGGCCTGGGCGAGGCGATGGTCGGCATCAACGTCGACGACATCCCGCAGCCGCACCGGCTGGCCGAGCGCGGCTGGTGACGTACGCGATGAGCAACCGTCCCGTGATCGGGGTGCTCGCCCTCCAGGGTGACGTGCGCGAGCACGTCGCCGCCCTGGCCGGGGCGGGCGCCGACGTCCGCGCGGTCCGCCGGCCGGTGGAGCTGGACGCGGTCGACGGGCTGGTCGTCCCGGGCGGTGAGTCCACCACGATGAGCAAGCTCGTCGACATCTTCGAGATGCGCGAGCCGATCGACAAGCGGATCGCCGCCGGCATGCCGGTGTACGGCTCCTGCGCCGGCATGATCATGCTGGCCACCGAGGTGCTCGACGGCCGCCCGGACCAGCGCGGCTTCCAGGGCATCGAGATGACCGTGCGGCGCAACGCGTTCGGCCGGCAGGTCGACTCGTTCGAGGCGCCGGTGGAGATCGCCGGGGTAACGGGCGAGCCGTTCCACGCCGTCTTCATCCGGGCGCCCTGGGTGGAGCGGGTCGGCGCGGGCGTGGAGGTGCTCGGCCGGGTCACCGACGGGCCGGCCGCCGACCGGGTCGTCGCGGTCCGGCAGGGCAACCTGCTGGCCACCTCGTTCCACCCGGAGCTCACCGGCGACCTGCGGCTGCACCGCTACTTCGTGGATCTCGTGCGCGCCGCCTGAACCCCGTCCACCGGCCCCCGACCCGCCGGGTCGGGGGCCGTGCCACGCCCGCTGTGGTGCCGTGTGTGACACCGATGGGTGCGACCTCGGTAGGATTGCCGCGGTTCGGCAGGGCTCACCGCCCGCCGCCGCCCCCCATCCGACCGCACGTCGGTCCCGGTGTGGCGCGGGCGCGGACAGTCGACGCAGGCGTGAGTCAACAGACGGAGGTATGAGATGTCCGGCCACTCAAAGTGGGCGACCACCAAGCACAAGAAGGCCGTCATCGACGCCAAGCGCGGCAAGATGTTCGCCAAGCTGATCAAGAACGTCGAGGTGGCGGCCCGGACCGGCGGCGGCGACCCGGCCGGCAACCCGACCCTCTTCGACGCCATCCAGAAGGCGAAGAAGAACTCCGTCCCGAACGACAACATCGACCGCGCGGTCAAGCGGGGCTCCGGCCTGGAGGCCGGCGGCGCCGACTACCAGACGATCATGTACGAGGGCTACGGCCCGAACGGCGTCGCGCTGCTCATCGAGTGCCTCACCGACAACCGAAACCGCGCCGCCACCGAGGTGCGCACCGCGCTGACCCGCAACGGCGGCTCGTTCGCCGACGCCGGCTCGGTGTCGTACATGTTCTCGCGCAAGGGCGTGGTGATCGTCCCCAAGGCCGGCACCTCCGAGGACGACGTGATGATGGCGGTCCTCGACGCCGGCGCCGAGGAGGTCAACGACCTCGGTGAGGCGTTCGAGGTGGTCTCCGAGCCGACCGACCTGATCGCGGTGCGCACCGCCCTGCAGGACGCCGGCATCGAGTACGAGTCGGCCGAGTCCTCGCTCATCCCCAGCGTCAACGTGCCGCTGGACGAGGACGGCGCGCGCAAGATCTTCAAGCTGATCGACGTCCTCGAGGACTGCGACGACGTGCAGAACGTCTACGCGAACTTCGACGTCTCCGATGAGGTGATGGCCGCCGTCGGCTGACGACGGCGCCGAGGCGGAACAGCGGACGCCGGGTCGGTGCCCTCACCGGCCCGGCGATTCGTCGTGCCGGCTCGGCGGGTCAGCCGAAGCGCCGGGCGACCGCGTCGAAGGCCGCCTTGCGGCGTACCGAGCCGTCGGGCCGGACCGCGACCAGGCCGTAGCCGGCGGTGTCCAGGTCCAGTTCGGGTTCGGGCCGGTGCGGGTAGCTGAACGCGGCGTACGTGAAGACGAAGACGCCCTCGACGCCGGCGCCCGCGGCCAGGTCCAGCAGCCGGCCGACCTCCGCAGCCTGCGCCCGCTCGTCCCGGACCACGGGTTCGCGCAGCCGGGGCGGGTCCGCGGCGCGGTCCACCACCGTCCAGGCGAGCGCACCCCGCGACTCGGCGCCCGCGTACGTGGCGCAGCCCAGCTCGGTCAGCACCACGGGCCGGCCGGACCGCCGCCACCGCCCGATCGCCGCGGCCCAGTCCTCCGGCGACTGCCCGGCGCGGTAGTGGTCGACCCCGACGTAGTCGAACGGTCGCCAGTCGACGCTTTCGAAGCCGAGCGCCGCGTAGGTCACCGGGCCGTGGAACCGGGTCCGGGCGGTGGCGGCGGCGCGGCGCAGGTGGCGGCGGAGGGCGTACGGGAACGGGCCGTGCCGCAGCGTGCTGCACAACAGCCGGCGCGGGCTGGTCATGGTGGCCATCCGGTCGGCGGCGGTGGCCCCGGCGACGATGCCGCGCAGGAACAGGGTCGCCTCCCAGTCGGCGACCAGCACCACCTCCGCGCCCCGGGCACGCAGCCGCTCGGCGTCGCCGGCGCAGGCCGCAAGGTGCGCGCGGGCGGCGGCCGGCGTGGCGTTGGGCAGGCTGGGGGAGAGCCAGACCGCCATCCCCGCCTCGGCGGCGACCTCGGCGGCCAGCCGCAGCCGGTCGAGGTCGTGCCCGATCAGGCGTACCGCGGTGGCGTGCAGTTCGGTGGCGATCACCCGCAGGTCGGCGCGAACCTGGTCCGGGTCGAAGTCGGGACGGGAGGGCCGGCCGGGTAGCAGCTCGACACCGGTGTCGTAGACGACGCCCCGGATCCGCATGGCCACTCCTTATCGATACGCCGTATCGGTGCCGGTACACTGTACCGCCGTGAGCGTGGTCTGGGAACGCCCCGAGCCGGCCCGCCGGCACCGGCCCCCGCTGGACCGACCGGCGATCGTGGCCGCGGCCTGCGTCCTCGCCGACGACGGCGGCCTCGACGCGGTGACCCTGCGCGGCGTCGCCGCCCGGCTCGACGTCATGCCGATGCGCCTCTACCGCCACCTCGACTCCCGCGACGACCTGCTCGACCTGCTCGCCGACGCGACCTGCGGCGAGATCGAGCTGCCCGCCCCCGAGGCCGGCGACTGGCGGGACCGACTGCGCCTGCTCGCCGCCGCCACCGTGGCCGTCGCCCGCCGCCACCCCTGGTACGTGACGCTGCTCGGCAGCCGCCCGCCGTACGGGCCGCACGGGCTGGCGTACCAGGAATGGCTCTTCGCCGCGTTGGACGGGCCGGGCCGGTCGCCGACCACGCTGATGCACGCCGCGAACGTCTTCCTCGGCTATCTGGTCGGCGAGCTGCACCTGGAGCTGCTGCGGGTGCCGGCCGGGGGGACCGCCCACGTGCCGGCGCCCGAGCAGCTCGCCTATCTGGCCCGTGCGGTGGGGGACGGCCGGCACCCCACCCTGGCCCGGATCTTCAGCGCGGGGCGGCAGCTCGACGCCACCGAGGCGTTCGACGCCGGCCTGGAGATCGTGCTCGACGGCATCGCCGGGAAACTCGGGTGACCGACCGCCGGGCGTGGCCCTAGCCTGCCGGGATGCTCGTCCCCGATCTGCCGCTGCGCACCGACCGCCTGGTGCTGCGCGCCTTCACCGCCGACGACCTCGACGTCCTGTACGCCTACCGCTCCCGCCCGGACGTCACGCGCTACCTCTACCACGACCCCTACGACCGGGCCGCCGCAGTGGCGGCGATCGAGCGGATGCGGGTGCGCACCGCGCTGCGCGAGCAGGGGGACGCGCTGAACCTGGCGCTGGTGTTGCCGGAGACGGGGGAGGTGATCGGCGACGTGCTGCTGATCTGGACCAGCGCCGAGCATCGCCAGGGCGAGATCGGGTACGTGCTGCACCCGGACCACGCCGGCCACGGGTACGTCACCGAGGCGGCCCGGGAGATGCTGCGGCTCGGCTTCGACGGCCTCGGCCTGCACCGGATCGTGGGCCGCCTCGACGGCCGCAACACCGCCTCGGCCCGGGTGCTGGAACGGCTCGGCATGCGCCGCGAGGCGCACCTGCGGGAGAACGAGTTCGTGAAGGGCGAGTGGACCGACGAGCTGGTGTACGCCCTGCTGGCCCCGGAGTGGCGGGAGGAGACGGAGACCACCCCCGGCGCGGACGGTGGAGGCCGCCGGATCACCTCGGTAGGGTAGGTGCCGGTCGGTTCCGACCATCAAGATCCACACCGCCGGGGGGCGCCACGCATGGCTGATTCGTTCGCGCATCTGCACGTGCACACCGAGTACTCGATGCTCGACGGGGCGGCCCGGCTCAAGGACCTCCTCGCCGAGGCCGCGCGGCTCGGCATGCCGGCGGTGGCGATGACCGACCACGGCAACATGCACGGCGCGAACGACTTCTACAAGCAGGCGATGGCCGCCGGGATCACCCCGATCCTCGGCGTCGAGGCGTACGTGGCGCCGGAGTCGCGCTTCCACAAGCAGCGGGTCAAGTGGGGCCGCCCGGAGCAGAAGAGCGACGACGTCTCCGGTAACGGCGCGATCACCCACATGACCATGTGGGCGCAGAACAAGACGGGGCTGCACAACCTGTTCAAGCTCAACTCGCGCGCCTCCATGGAGGGCCACTACATCAAGTGGCCCCGGATGGACATGGAGCTGATCGCCGAGTACGCCGAGGGCATCATGGCCACCACCGGCTGCCCGTCCGGCGCGGTGCAGACCCGGCTGCGGCTCGGGCAGTTCGACGAGGCGCTCAAGGTCGCCGCCGCGTACCAGGACATCTTCGGCAAGGACAACTACTTCCTGGAGATCATGGACCACGGCCTCGACATCGAGCGCCGGGTCCGGGACGGGCTCACCGAGATCGGCCGGAAGCTCGGCATCCCGCCGGTGGTCACCAACGACTCGCACTACACACGCGAGGATCAGGCGGAGGCGCACGACGTGCTGCTCTGCGTGCAGACCGCCAGCAACATCGACGACCCCAACCGGTTCCGCCTCGAGGGCGGCGGCTACTACATCAAGTCGGCCGACCAGATGCGTGCGGTCAACAACTCGGAGCTCTGGCAGCAGGGCTGTCGCAACACCCTGCTGGTCGCCGAGAAGGTCGACCCCGCCGGGATGTTCGAGTTCCACAACCTGATGCCGCGTTTCCCGATCCCCGACGGAGAGACCGAGGAGTCCTGGTTCCGCAAGGAGACCTTCGCGGGGTTGAAGCGCCGCTTCCCCAACGGCATCCCGGAGGGGCACGTCGTCCAGGCCGAGTACGAGCTGGGCGTCATCATCCAGATGGGCTTCCCGTCGTACTTCCTCGTGGTCGCGGACTTCATCCAGTGGGCGAAGAGCCAGGGCATCGCCGTCGGTCCGGGCCGTGGCTCGGCCGCCGGCTCGCTGGTCGCGTACGCGCTGGGCATCACCGACCTGGACCCGATCCCGCACGGCCTGATCTTCGAGCGGTTCCTCAACCCCGAGCGGATCTCCATGCCGGATGTCGACATCGACTTCGACGAGCGCCGGCGCGGCGAGGTGATCCGGTACGTCACCGACAAGTGGGGCGAGGACAAGGTCGCGCAGATCGCGACCTTCGGCACCATCAAGGCGAAGGCCGCGATCAAGGACTCGGCCCGGGTGCTGGGTTTCCCGTACGCGGTGGGCGACCGGATCACCAAGGCGATGCCCCCGGCGGTGATGGGCAAGGACATCCCGCTGTCCGGCATCTTCGACCCGAAGCACCCGCGCTACGCCGAGGCGGGCGAGATCCGCGGCCTCTACGAGTCCGACCCGGACGTCAAGAAGGTCATCGAGACCGCGAAGGGCATCGAGGGGCTGATCCGGCAGACCGGCGTGCACGCGGCCGGCGTGATCATGTCCGCCGAGCCGATCATCGAGCACATCCCGCTGATGCGGCGCGACTCCGACGGCGTGATCATCACGCAGTTCGACTATCCGACCTGCGAGTCGCTCGGGCTGCTGAAGATGGACTTCCTCGGCCTGCGCAACCTGACGATCATCGACGACGCGGTCAAGAACATCCAGCTCAACCACCACAAGGAGCTGGACCTGCTGGCCCTGCCGCTGGACGACAAAGCCGCCTACGAGCTGCTCGCCCGCGGTGACACGCTGGGCGTGTTCCAGCTCGACGGCGGGCCGATGCGCTCACTGCTGCGGCTGATGAAGCCGGACAACTTCGAGGACATCTCCGCCGTGCTGGCCCTCTATCGGCCCGGCCCGATGGGCGTCGACTCGCACACCAACTACGCGCTGCGCAAGAACCAGCTCCAGGAGATCACCCCGATCCATCCGGAGCTGGAGGAGCCGCTGCGGGAGATCCTCGCGCCCACCTACGGCCTGATCGTCTACCAGGAGCAGGTGCAGCGCGCCGCGCAGATCCTCGCCGGCTACAGCCTCGGCCAGGCCGACCTGCTGCGCCGGGCGATGGGCAAGAAGAAGAAGGAGATCCTCGACAAGGAGTTCATCCCGTTCCGGGACGGCTGCCGCGAACGCGGCTACTCCGACGAGGCCATCCAGGCCGTCTGGGACGTCCTCGTCCCGTTCGCCGGCTACGCCTTCAACAAGGCGCACTCGGCCGCGTACGGCCTGGTCTCGTACTGGACGGCGTACCTCAAGGCGCACTACCCGGCCGAGTACATGGCGGCGCTGCTCACCTCCGTCGGCGACGACAAGGACAAGATGGCGCTCTATCTCTCCGAGTGCCGCCGGATGGGCATCCAGGTGCTGCCGCCCGACGTGAACACCTCGGCCGGGCCGTTCACCCCGGTCGGCCGGGACATCCGGTTCGGCCTGGCGGCGATCCGCAACGTCGGCGCAAACGTGGTCACCTCGATCATGCGGTGCCGGGAGGAGAAGGGCGCGTACGCCGACTTCTACGACTTCCTGTCCAAGGTGGACGCCGTGGTCTGCAACAAGAAGACCATCGAATCGCTGATCAAGGCCGGGGCGTTCGACTCGATGGGCCACCCGCGCAAGGGCCTGCTGGCGGTGCACGCCGACGCGATCGACGCGTACGCCGACGTCAAGCGCAAGGAGGCCGTCGGCCAGTACGACCTGTTCGGAGCCGGCTTCGGCGACGCCGACACCGGCGGCAGCACCACGGTGATGCCGACCATCGCCGAGGGGGAGTGGGACAAGCGCGACAAGCTCGCCTTCGAGCGCGAGATGCTCGGTCTGTACGTCTCCGACCACCCGCTCTTCGGCCTGGAGCACGTGCTCGGCGCGGCGGCCGACTGCACCATCACCGCGCTCTCCGAGGAGGGGACCGTGCCCGACGGCGCGGTGGTCACCCTGGCCGGCATTCTCTCCGGCGTGCAGCGCCGGGTCACCAAGCAGGGCCGGGCCTGGGCCTCGGCCACTCTGGAGGACCTGGCCGGCGGGGTCGAGACGCTCTTCTTCCCCAACACCTACGAGGTGATCGGCCAGTACATCGCCGAGGACGCGATCGTGGTGGTCAAGGGGCGGGTCGACCGGCGCGACGACATCCCGCGGATCATGGCGATGGACATGTCCATGCCGGACATCAGCAGCAACCCGGCCAACAAGCCGGTCACCCTGACCATCCCGGTGCACCGCTGCACCCCGCCGCTGGTGGAGAAGCTCAAGGAGACCCTGGTGCTGCACCCCGGCGACACCGAGGTGCACGTCAAGCTGCTCAACGGCGGCAAGGTCACCACGCTGCGCCTCGGCCCGTTCCGGGTGGCGGCCACCACCGCCCTGATGGGCGACCTGAAGAGCGTCCTCGGCCCGGCCAACGTCAGCTGACCGGTCGCGGCGCGCCGGATTCCACTCGATCCGCGAGGTGGTGGGGGGGGGGGGGGGGGGGGGGGGGGAGCCCCCCCGAGGGGGGGGGGGGGGGGGGGGGGGGGGGGTTTGGGGGGGGGGCGGTTCCGTCGTCGAACCCCCCCCCCCCCCCACCTCGCACCCCACCC
>NZ_JBVJJA010000024.1:0-113238 GCF_055586005.1 Micromonospora sp. NPDC051924 | reverse complement strand
TCGACGGCCGCAACGCCCGATCCGCCTGCTGCTGACGTCGTGCCATCAAACACCTCCACGATCACGAGGTGTTGCGACGATCAGTTGAATTCGCCGTTCGACCCGCGGTCGCTGTGGTGGATCAGTTGGCCGTCGCGGACGTCGCGGGACCAGATGCCGTATTCGAGGGCGCCGAGGATCAGATCGGTGTCGCAGCGGTCGGAACACCGCCAGCCCACGATGCGGTTGGAGAACACGTCCCGCACGGCGGCGAGCCAGAACACGCCTTCACCGCAGGGGATGCGGGTGGCGTCGGCTACCCACAGCCGGTTCGGCGCCGCAGCCGTGAACTGTCGGTTGACCAGGTCCGGTGCCGGTGTCGCCTTCGGGTTCGACCGGGTCGAGGGGATGCGCCACTTCTTGCGCAGGAACGCCCCGCCTCCGATCGCGATCATCACTGCCTGGTGGGACGAGGAACAGGGAGCGGTAAGCCGCTGGCTGATCCGCTTCGCTCGGTGCCAATGCGGCGGCCTATCCCAACCATGCCCATGTGGGAGCATCGTCTTCACCAGCACGATCGGGATTCGTAGCCCTACCCGCCGGTTACAAGGATATGGCAGAGAAGCCAAGCGTGCTGGGCCTAGCGTAGTAGGCTGGCGGCCGTGGGCCGGTTCTCCGAGGATGAGCTACATGCGGTTGTCTCCAGGTACGAGGCGACGCGGGCACAGGCGTTGACCGAGCGGGACGAACAGCTGCGGGCGTTTCATGCGGCCGGCTGGCGGCCGGTGGATCTGCAGCGGGTCACCGGGTACAGCCGGGAGACCATCCGTCAGGCGCTACGACCGGAAGTCCGGCGGGCGACCAACATCAGCCGGCGCAGGACATCACCCCAGCCGCCGGCGGACTACCGGCCCTACGGTGACCGGAGGCCCTACGTAGTGGCCGAAACCCTTGCCGCACTGCACGGCCCGACCGAAGGCACGGTGACGCTTCCGCGTCATCTCGACTGGTCCGGACACGCCGAGTACGACCTTAACCGGACCGCACGCCTGGTCAGCATGTACAAGGTGGTACTCACCGAAGCCAGTACGGTCGAGGATCTGAACACCTGGCTCGATGCCGAGCTCCTCCGGCGGCTCTGGCCCACCCTCTGGCTGCCACCCCGGCTCCGCCAGCGCTGGGAGGAAGCCTTTCCCGAACTCGCCGCAACCCGCAGCAGCGCGGCATAGCGGTGGATCCCTTCCACGAACGCCTCGCCCGTACCGGGCTCGGGGCGGCCGATCGATACGGCTTCGCTCTGGCCGGCGGTTACGCGGTTCAGGCCGCCGGGCTCCTAGAGCGACCCAGCGAGGACGTTGACCTGTTCACCGCCTGGGACCGCCGCGAGGAGTTCGCCGCCGCGGTCGCCGCCGTCGTGCACGCCTACCGAGACGACGGCCTGACCGTCGAGACCGAGCGGCAGTACGACACGTTCGCCCGGCTGGCTGTCACCGACGGTGTGCGGCTTTCCAAGGTCGAACTCGGCGTGGACTGGCGTGCCAACGAACCGATCCTCATGGCGATCGGACCGGTACTCCACCCTGACGACGCGGTCGCGAACAAGATGAGCGCACTCTACGGGCGAGCGTTCGCTCGTGACTTCATCGACATCGACGCCACGCTCCGATCCGGTCGCTACACCCGCGAAGCCCTCCTCGCCCTCGCGCACCGCGCCGACCGTGGTTTCGACCGGCGCGTCTTCGCCGACGCGCTCGGACAAGCCACCCTGCTCGACCCTGACGACTTCGCCCAGTACGGCGTCGCCGGCCGAGCGCTGGACAATCTCCGTAGCCGATTCGCCGCATGGCGCCGTGAATTGCTCGGCGAGGAGGAACCCGCTCGACCTGACGGCTCCGTCAGCTGATCCCCGGCGCTCCGTTGGCGCCTGGAGTACTGGTAGGACTTGGTGAGCTCGCCGGCGACCTCTTCGTCCAGGACGTTCACCGTAGCCACCCGGTCGCGGGGGTCGTAGGTGTAGGTGCTGGTGGTGTTGAGGTACGCCGAGTGGTTGTCGGCGTTCATCTTCTTGGCGACGTCGCGGGTGCGGTTGCCGTTGAGGTCGTAGGTGTAGGTGTGCTCCGACACCAGCGTCCCGTTGGGCTTCTTCTCCACCTGGGTGTTCAGCAGCCCGTCGAGGTAGTAGGTGTAGTCGACGATGTTGCCGTTGCCCTTTGTCTCCTTCAGCTTCTCACCGCGGTCGCTCTATAAGCGAGATACCTTTCCAGCCCAACCATCGATGCACATCCGTCAATATGGACCTCGATCGGATCTCGGCGGCCATCGCGCCTGGCACGGCCGGTCAGGCCACGCTGGCCGGCGGAACGGCCGGGTGGCAGGGAGCCGCCCGCTCCGGGCTCACCGCGGTCCGATGGGTTACCTTCAGCAGGTGATCCCGGTGGAGGCCGCGGCGGCCGCGTACGCGCAGTGGATCACGCCCGCCCTGCCGCTGTACGGCAACGACCACGAGCGGGCCGACTTCGCTCCCTGATCCGCTCCCGGATCCTTTTCCTCTCACCCGTTCGGAAGCAACCGGGAGCGATGCCTCATGTCCGTCGACAGTTCCGGGATCCGCGCGGTGCTGCGCGCACCCCAGGTCCTGCGGGTCCTCGTCAGCAGCCAGGTCGGTCGGCTGCCCACCGCCAGCGGGCCGCTGGCCCTGTTGTTGTTCGCCCGGCAGTCGCTGAGCCTGGCCACCGCCGGCCTGCTGGTCGCCGCGTACACGGCGGGGATGGCGGTGGGCACGCCGCTGCTGGCCCGGGCGGTGGACCGCTGGCGCCAGCCGCCGGTGCTGTGGGGGTCGGCCATCCTGTCCGGCCTCGGGTTCGGCGCGGTGGCACTGACCGGGGGCCACCTGGCCGGCGCGGTCGTCGGCGCGGCGGTGGCCGGAATGGGTACGCCGCCGCTGGAGGCCTGCCTGCGGACGCTCTGGCCCAGCCTGCTGCCGGCGACCGCCGTGCCGACGGCGTACACCCTCGACATCGCCGTGCAGGAGGTGATCTTCGTGGTGGGCCCGTTGGTCACCCTGCTCGCGGTGACCCTGGGCGGGCCACCGGCCGGGCTGGTCGCCGCCGCAGTGGCGCAACTCGTCGGCACGGCCGCCTACGCCTCGGCGCCCGCCGCCCGGACGTGGCGCGGGGTGCCGGCGGTGCGGCACTGGGCGGGCCCGCTGCGCGTACCCCGGTTCGCGGTGATGGTGGCCGGGGTGGTCGGGGTCGGTGCGGCGGTGGGCAGCATCGCGGTGGCGGTGACCGGGTACGCGGAGGCGGTCGGTGACCGGCGGTTGAGCGGCTGGCTGCTCGCGGCGCAGGCAGCCGGCGCGCTGGCCGGCGGGCTGCTCTACACCCGGGCCCGGCCGGGTGGCCCGGGTCGGCTGCCGTTGCTGGCCGCCGGCCTGACGGTCGGGTACCTGCCGTTGCTGCTCGCCCCCGGTCCGGTGCCGATGGCCGGCCTGCTGGTGGTGAGCGGGTTGGCGCTGCCGCCCGTGCTGACCGCGATCTTCCTGGCTGCGGAGCGGCTGGCGGAGCCGGGCACGGTGGCCGAGGCGTTCGCCTGGGTGGCCACCGCGTTCGTGATCGGCAGCGCCGCCGGATCGGCGCTCGCCGGCCCGCTGGTGTCGGCCGACCTCCGGTACGGGCTGGCCGTGGCACCCGTCGCGGCGCTGCTCGGGACGCTGGTGCTCTGGGCGGTCTCGGCGAGCAACCGGCGTGCGCGCAGTGGCCCGGTCGGGAGACCGGCGACGCCCGGTCAACCGGCGGCAGCGTGAAAAGGGCGTAAAAAATCCGGCTGCGCGCGTTAAATCCGCGTAGCGGCGGCGCGTCGCCCGTCCCGCCGACCCGATCATGGTCGGCGGGACGTCGGGGTCGATCGGGCTGCGGCCCGGACGCCGCGCGCCCGACGGCTTGCCCTCCCGACGACCGTGGACTGGGGAGGCACGATGAGCATCGGCACGCGCGACCGGGTACGGGAACAGCGGAAACGTCCACTGCGGGACTGGCTGCTGGCCGACACGTCGGCCCAGCCGGCTCAGGCGGAGGGCCCGTACGCCAGGCCGCCGGAGCGGCGGCGCCACAGCTGGTGGAAGGTCATGTGCCTCACCGGCGTCGACTACTTCTCCACCCTCGGCTACCAGCCGGGCATCGCGGCGCTGGCCGCCGGCGTGCTCTCCCCGATCGCGACCCTGGTGCTGGTGCTGGTCACTCTGCTGGGGGCGCTGCCGGTCTATCGGCGGGTGGCCCACGACAGCCCGCACGGCGAGGGCTCGATCGCCATGCTGGTGCGGCTGCTGACGTACTGGCAGGGCAAGCTCTTCGTGCTGGTGCTGCTCGGTTTCGCCGCCACCGACTTCATCATCACCATGACCCTCTCGGCGGCGGACGCCACCGCGCACATCGACGAGAACCCGTTCTGGCCGGCCGCCCTCAAGGGCCACGAGGTGCTGATCACCCTGCTGCTGGTGGCGCTGCTGGGCGCGGTGTTTCTCAAGGGCTTCACCGAGGCGATCGGGATCGCCGTCGGCCTGGTCGGGGTCTACCTGGCGCTCAACGCCGTGGTGGTGGTCGACGCCCTCTGGCGGGTGGTCACCCAGCCCAGCCGGGTCACGGACTGGACGACCGCGCTGACCACACAGCACGGTGACCCGCTGCTGATGGTCGGCATCGCGCTGCTGGTCTTCCCCAAACTCGCGCTCGGCCTGTCCGGCTTCGAGACCGGGGTGGCGGTGATGCCGCACATCCAGGGCGATCCGGAGGACAACGAGGAGAAGCCGGCCGGGCGGATCCGAGGCGCCCGGCGGCTGCTCACCACCGCCGCTGTGATCATGAGTGTCTTCTTGGTCACCAGCAGCGTCGTCACCACCGTGCTGATCCCGGCCGACGCCTTCCGGCAGGGTGGGGAGGCGAACGGGCGAGCGCTGGCGTACCTGGCGCACCAGAACCTCGGCGAGGTCTTCGGCACGATCTACGACCTGTCGACCATCGCCATCCTCTGGTTCGCCGGCGCCTCGGCGATGGCCGGCCTGCTCAACCTGGTCCCCCGCTACCTGCCCCGGTACGGCATGGCGCCCAGCTGGGCCCGGGCGGTGCGCCCGCTGGTGCTGGTGTTCACCGCCGTGGCCTTCCTGATCACGATCATCTTCAACGCCAACGTCGATGCCCAGGGCGGGGCGTACGCAACGGGTGTGCTGGTGCTGATCACCTCGGCGGCCACTGCGGTGACCCTCTCCGCCCGGCACCGCCGCCAGCACAGCCGGACGGTCGCGTTCGGGATCATCGCGGTGATCTTTGTATACACCACGATCGCCAACGTGGTGGAGCGTCCCGACGGCGTGAAGATCGCGGCCTGCTTCATCGCCGGGATCATCGCGGTCTCGCTGCTGTCCCGACTGTTCCGGGCGTTCGAGCTGCGGGTCAACACGGTCGAGCTGGACCAGGTGGCCCGGCAGTTCGTCAGCGAGGGTGCCCGGCGACGGATCCGGCTGATCGCGCACGAGTCGGCGAGCCGGGACGCCGCCGAGTACCGCGACAAGCTGGCCCAGATCGTCGCCGACAACGACTTCCCGGCCGACGCCGACGTCATCTTCGTCGAGGTGACCGTTACCGACCCCTCGGATTTCGAGACGGAGCTGCACGTCAACGGCGCCGTGCTGCACGGGAGGTACCGGGTGCTGCGGCTCGCCAGTTCATCGGTGCCGACCGCACTCGCCGCGCTGCTGCTGCACATCCGCGACCTCACCCACCGGCGCCCGCACATCTACTTCGAGTGGACCGAGGGCAACCCGGCCGGCAACTTCCTGCGCTATCTGATCTTCGGGCAGGGCGAGATCGCCCCGGTCACCCGGGAGATCCTCCGTCAGCAGGAACCGGACCGGTCCCGCCGTCCGCACGTGCACGCCGGCTGACCGCTGTACCGGGGCGTAGCGGGCGCGTGGAATCGGGGGCGTCGGCCGTACCCAAGCCGTGAAGACGATCCTGGTCAGGGGCGGTAGCGGTAGCCCATCCCCGGCTCGGTGATCAGGTGCCGGGGCCGGGCCGGGTCGTCCTCCAGCTTGCGTCGGAGCTGGGCCATGTACTGGCGCAGGTAGTTGGTCTCGTTGTGGTACTCCGGACCCCACACCTCGTGCAGGAGCTGGCGCTGGCTGACCAGCTTGCCGGGGTGGCGGAGCAGCTTCTCCAGCATCGCCCACTGGGTGGGGGTGAGCTTGACCTCGACGCCGTCGTCCCGGGTGACCACCCGGTCGGCGAGGTCGACGGTGTGCCGGCCGATCCGCTGGGTCGCGGCAGCCTGCGCCGTCGTCGAATCCGCGGCGGCTCCGACGAGGCGGCGGGTGACCGCCCGGATGCGGGCGAGCAGCTCGTCCACCCCGAACGGCTTGGTCACGTAGTCGTCGGCGCCGGCGTCGAGCGCGGCGACCTTGTCCTCGCTGCCGGCCCGGCCGGAGAGCACGATGATCGGTACGCCGGTCCAGCCGCGCAGGCCGCGGATGACCTCCACGCCGTCGAGGTCGGGCAGGCCCAGGTCCAGCACCACCAGGTCGGGTGGATGACTGGCGGCGGCCTTGAGCGCGGCGGCGCCGCTGTCCACGACCTCGACGTCGTAGCCCCGGGCGCGGAGGTTGATCCGGAGTGCCCGCAGGATCTGCGGTTCGTCGTCGACGACCAGAATCCGGGTCATTCCTGCGGCCCTTCCGACTCGATCCCTCCGGCGGCCGCCGGCAGGCGTACCACCATGGTGAGTCCGCCCCCGGGGGTCGTCTCGGGGGTGATGCTGCCACCCATCGCCTCGGCGAGTCCGCGGGACAGCGCGAGACCGAGCCCCACGCCGGTCTGGTTGTCCCGGTCACCGAGGCGCTGGAACGGCAGGAAGACGTGCTCCCACTGGCCCTCGGGTATCCCCGGGCCGGTGTCGATCACCCGCAGCTCCACCTGCCCGGCGTGCGCGCTCGCGGTGACCGTCGGGGGCTGGCCGGGCGGGCTGTAGCGCAGGGCGTTGGCCACGATGTTGACCAGCACCCGCTCCAGCAGGCCGGGGTCGGCGAGCGCCGCCGGCAGGTCGGCGGGAATGTCGGTGGTGACGTCCAGGGCGGCCGGCCCGATCTCGTCCAGCGCCAGCGGTACGGCGTCCTCCAGCCCGATGGCGGTGGCGCTGACGCCCAGCGCGCCGGCCTGCAGCCGGCTCATGTCGAGCAGGTTCGCCACCAGCCGACCCAGTCGGTCGAGGGACTCGTCGGCCGTGGCCAGCAACTCCTCCCGGTCGTCGGCCTCGAACTCGACGTCGTGGCTGCGCAGGCTGGACACCGCGGCCTTGGCGGAGGCGAGCGGCGTACGCAGGTCGTGGCTGACGGCGGCGAGCAGCGCGGTGCGCATCCGGTCGGCCTCGGCGAGCGGCCGGGCGGCTGCGGCCTCCTCGGCGAGGCGTTCCTGGCGCAGCGCCACGGCGGCCTGAGCGGCGAACGCCTCGACCACCCGCCGGTCGGCGGCCTCCAGCCGCCGGCCGGAGAGCACGACCGTAAGTCGCTCGTCGACGGGCACCACGGTCTCCCCCGCGCCGGGGCTGCACGGCGGGGCGTCCCCGACACTCGCCACCACCCGCCAGGCGCCTTCCTCCCGGGCCCGGTCCGGCCGGCCTTCCGCCTCGGCGACGAGTTCCAGCACGCTGACCGCGCGGAGGGCGAAGGTCTCCCGCAGCCGGTCGAGCAGGGCGGGCAGCGGCCGTTCGCCGCGCAGCACGCTGCCGGCGACGGTGGCCAGCGTCTGCGCGTCGGCGGACGCCCGCGCCGCCTCCCGGGTACGCCGGGCCGCCACGTCGACCACCCCGCTGACCGCCACGGCCACGCCGACGAAGACGGCGAGGGCGAGGAGGTTGTCCGTCTCGGCGATGGTCAGCGTATGCAGGGGCGGGGTGAAGAAGAAGTTGAGCAGCAGGGAGCCGCCGAGCGCGGCGACCAGCGCCGGCCACAGCCCACCGACCAGCGCCACCCCGACCACGGCGGCGAGCGAGATCAGGATGTCGTTGGTCAGGGTCAGGTCGGGCAGCGTCTTGAGCAGGAGGGTGAGCAGCGGCATGCCGAGGCCGGCGAGTACGAAGCCGAGCACCCGGCGCCGCCGGGACAGCGCCGCCGGCGCCGCCGCCCCCCGTCGGCCCTGCCCGGCCTGAGGGTGGGTGACGAGGTGCACGTCGATCGGGCCGGAGAGCGCGGTCGTGGTGACCCCGACCCCCCGCGTGAGGAGCTGCGCGAACCGGCCCCGCCGGCTCGCGCCCAGCACCAGCTGGGTGGCGTTGACACCGCGGGCGAAGTCCAGCAGGGCGGCCGGAATGTCGGTGCCGAGCACCTGGTGGTACGTGCCGCCGAGGCTCTCCACCAGGACGCGCTGCCGGGCCAGCTGGGCCGGGTCGGCACCGGCCAGCCCGTCGCTCCGGGCGACATGCACGGCGAGCAGGTCCGCGCCCTTGCTGCGCGCGGCGATTCGAGCCGCCCGGCGGATCAGGGTGTCCCCCTCCGGCCCGCCGGTCAGGGCCACGACGACGCGTTCCCGCGCCTCCCAGGTGTCTGAGATGCCCTGCTGCGCCCGGTACGCGTCGAGCTGCTCGTCGACCTTGTCGGCCAGCCAGAGCAGGGCCAGTTCGCGCAGCGCGGTGAGGTTTCCGACCCGGAAGTAGTTGCCCAGCGCGGCGTCGATCTTGTCCGGGCGGTAGATGTTGCCGTGCGCCATCCGGCGGCGCAGCGCCTCCGGCGTCATGTCCACCAGCTCGACCTGCTCGGCCGCGCGGACCACTTGGTCCGGCAGCGTTTCCCGCTGGGTGGTGCCGGTGATCTGGGCGACGACGTCGTTGAGCGACTCCAGGTGCTGGACGTTGACCGTGGTCAGCACGCTGATCCCGGCGTCGAGCAGCTCCTGGACGTCCCGCCAGCGCTTCTCGTTGCGGGAGCCGGGCACGTTGGTGTGCGCCAGCTCGTCGACCACGGCGACCTCGGGGTGGCGGGCCAGCACGGCTTCGAGATCCATCTCGGTGAACTCGACGCCCCGGTAGCTCATGGTCCGACGCGGCACGATTTCCAGATCACCGAGCATGGCGGCGGTGTGCGGCCGGCCGTGGGTCTCCACCAGCCCGACGACCACGTCGGTGCCGCGCTCGGCGCGCCGCTGGGCCTCCTCGAGCATGGCGTAGGTCTTGCCTACGCCGGGCGCGGCCCCGAGATAGATACGCAGTTCGCCCCTGGGCACGTGCCCATCCTCCCCGATCGGTGTAAGGAAGGGCCCCTTCTTGACGCCTCGTGCGGGTGAAGGGGCCCTTCCTGACAGCTAGCCGGTCAGCGCGCCGGGAACTTCGCGTCGAGCGCCAGGTTGAGTTCGAGCACGTTCACCGCGGGCGCGCCCATGAAGCCGAGCGACCGTCCCGTGGTGTGCTCCTTGACCAACTTGCGGATCTCCGCCGGGTCCGCGCCGCGCTCACGCGCGACCCGGGCCACCTGGATCTCCGCGTACGCCGGGGAGATGTGCGGGTCGAGGCCGCTGCCACTGGCGGTGACCGCGTCGGCCGGCACGGCCGGCTCGTCCGGCGCGTCCCCCCGGATCGGGGTGACGACCCCGCCCTCGGCGACGTAGTCGTGGTCGGGCTGGGCCAACTCCACCGGCACCCCCTGATAGCTGCTGACGAACGGGGTGGCCGGCGCGACCTGGTTGACGCTGACCACCCGGGTGATCCGGCCGGTCAGTCCGTTGGCGTGGAAGACAGCCAGCACCGCGCCGGCGCCGTCCGGCGTGCAGTACGGCCGCCGCCCGTCGACCCCGTCGAGTTCGCCGATCGCCTTGCTCCGCGAGCAGACCTGGGTGAGCAGGCTCTGCGTCGAGTCGTCGGGGTTGGCGGCGATGGTGTCGACCACGCTCTCCGGGCCCAGGTTGCTGGCCGCGGTGGAGGTGGGGTCGTAGCCGTCGCCGGCGGCGGACGGCCGGGACTGGAAGTAGCGCGGGACGGGGTTGCCGTCCCCGTCGGTGAAGGACTGGCCGATGATCGAACTGCCGACGGTCTTGCCGTCGACGCTGACCAGCGAGCCGTCGGCCTTGCCGTCGAGGCCGGGGATGCGGCCGACGGCGACCAGGGCCAGCGGATACGCGAGGCCGAGCAGGACGGTGAACACGAGCAGCGCGCGCAGCGCGGCCAGATGTTGGGCGAGCCAGGTAGGGAGGCGCATCACGAGATCCCCGGAATGAACTGGATGAGCAGGTCGATGAGCTTGATGCCGACGAACGGCACGATGATGCCGCCGAGGCCGTAGAGCCACAGGTTGCGGCTGAGCAGCTTCGACGCGCTCGCCGGCCGGTACCGCACGCCCCGCAGGGCCAGCGGGATCAGCGCGACGATGATGATCGCGTTGAAGATGACCGCGGACAGGATCGCCGACTCGGGGCTGGCCAGCCGCATGATGTTCAGCGCGTCCAGCGACGGGTAGATGCCGGCGAACATCGCGGGGATGATCGCGAAGTACTTGGCGATGTCGTTGGCGATGCTGAACGTCGTCAACGCACCCCGAGTGATCAGCAACTGCTTGCCGATCTCCACGATCTCGATCAGCTTGGTCGGGTCGGAGTCGAGGTCGACCATGTTGCCGGCCTCCTTGGCGGCCGACGTGCCGGTGTTCATCGCCACGCCGACGTCCGCCTGGGCGAGGGCCGGCGCGTCGTTGGTGCCGTCGCCGGTCATCGCGACCAGCCGGCCACCCTCCTGCTCCTTCTTGATCAGGGCGAGCTTGTCCTCCGGGGTGGCCTCGGCGAGGAAGTCGTCCACCCCGGCCTCGTCCGCGATCGCCTTCGCGGTACGCGGGTTGTCGCCGGTGATCATCACGGTTCGGATGCCCATTCGGCGCATCTCGTCGAACCGCTCCTTCATCCCCGTCTTGACGATGTCCTTCAGGTGGATGACGCCGAGGGTGCGGGCCGGTTGGCCGTCGACGTGCTCGGCGACGACGAGCGGGGTGCCGCCGATGCCGCTGATCTCGTCGACCAGCTGCCCCACCTGCTCGGTGGGGTGGCCGCCGTTCTCCCGGACCCACTTCATCACCGCCGCGGCGGCGCCCTTGCGGATCCGGCGCGCCGGCTCGGTTCCGGCGGGGGTCAGATCGACGCCGCTCATCCGGGTCTGCGCGCTGAACGGCACGAAGGTGGCGTGCGGGATGAAGCCGGGCTCGCGCTCCCGGAGCCCGAACTCGTTCTTGGCGAGCACCACGATGGAGCGACCCTCGGGGGTCTCGTCGGCGAGGCTGGAGAGTTGCGCCGCGTCGGCCACCGTGGCGACGTTCACCCCGTCGACCGGGAGGAATTCGTCGGCCTGCCGGTTGCCCAGGGTGATGGTGCCGGTCTTGTCCAGCAGCAGCGTGTTGACGTCGCCGGCCGCCTCGACCGCCCGGCCGCTCATGGCCAGCACGTTGCGCTGCACGAGCCGGTCCATGCCGGCGATGCCGATCGCCGACAGCAGCGCCCCGATGGTGGTGGGGATCAGGCAGACCAGTAGCGACACCAGCACCACGCCGGTGACGCCGGCGTCGGTGATCGCGCCGGTGTCGGCGGCAGCCGCCTGGTACCCCTTGGAGAAGATCGCCAGCGGCTGGAGGGTGACCACGGCCAGCAGGAAGATGATCGTGAGCGCGGCGAGCAGGATGTTCAGCGCGATCTCGTTCGGGGTCTTCTGCCGGTTCGCACCCTCCACGAGTGCGATCATCCGGTCGATGAAGCTCTCGCCCGGCTTCTGGGTGATCTTCACGACGATCCGGTCGGAGAGCACCTTGGTGCCTCCGGTGACCGCGCTGCGGTCGCCGCCGGATTCCCGGATGACGGGCGCGGACTCGCCGGTGATCGCGGACTCGTCGACGCTGGCGATGCCCTCCACCACGTCGCCGTCGCCGGGGATGATCTGACCGGCCTCGACCAGGACGATGTCGCCCTGCCGGAGCTGCGGTGCGGGCACCGCCTCGTCGCGGTAGGTGTTCGCCGCCGCCCCGGGCGTCCAGCCGACGAGGCGGGTGGCGATCGTGTCCTGCTTGGCCTGCCGCAGCGCGGCGGCCTGGGCCTTGCCCCGGCCCTCGGCGACCGCCTCGGCCAGGTTCGCGAAGACCACGGTCAGCCAGAGCCAGACCGTGATCGCCCAGGCGAAGACCGACGGGTCGACCACCGCCAGGACGGTGGTGAAGACGGCGCCGATCTCCACGATGAACATCACCGGGTTGCGCCAGAGCGTGCGGGGGTCGAGCTTGCGCAGCGCGTCCGGCAGGGACCGGAACAGCTGCCTCGGGTCGAGCAGTCCTCCGCCGACCCGGTTGCCGTGGATGGCTGGGGTACCGGCGACCGGCTGTTCGGCGGTGCCGCCGGATGTCACGGGTGTGACGGACATGTCCTCGTTCCTCATGGTGGTTACAGCCCCTCAGCGACGGGGCCGAGCGCGAGCGCGGGCAGGAAGGTCAGCGCCACGAGGATCACCGTGACGCCGACGACCATGCCGACGAACAGCGGTCGGTGGGTCGGCAGAGTGCCCTCGGAGGCGGGGGTGGGTTGCTGGCGGGCCAATGAGCCGGCCAGGCCGAGCACGAAGATGATCGGCAGGAACCGGCCGAGCAACATGCACAGCCCCAGCGCGGTGTTCCACCACGGCGTGTTCACCGTGATGCCGGCGAAGGCCGAGCCGTTGTTGTTGCTCGCCGAGGTGAACGCGTAGAGCACCTCGGACAGGCCGTGCGGGCCGACGTTCAACGCGGTGGAGTTGTTGCCGGTGGCGAAGGCCGCCGCCGTGCCGGCCAGCACCAGGGCCGGCGTGACCAGGAAGTACAGCGACGCCAGCTTGATCTCGCGGGCGCCGATCTTCTTCCCGATGTACTCCGGAGTCCGGCCGACCATCAGGCCGGCGACGAAGACCGTGATCACCGCGAGGATCAGCAGGCCGTAGAGGCCGGAGCCGGTACCGCCGGGCGCCACCTCGCCGAGCATCATGTTGAACATGGTCATCATGCCGCCGAGCGAGGTGAACGAGTCGTGGAATGAGTTCACCGCACCGGTGGAGGTCAACGTGGTGGCCGCGGCGAAGGTCGCCGAGTTCGACACGTCGAACCGGACGTCCTTGCCCTCCATCGCGGCGGCGACCGCCTGCGGAACGGTGCCGTGGCCGGACAGCTCAAAGACGTTGGTCAGGATGATGCTGCCCAGCGCCAGGGTCGCCATGACGGCGGCGATCGCGTAGCCCTGGCGGTTCTGGCCCACCATTCGACCGAAGACCCGGGGCAGGCTGAACGGGATGGCCAGGATCAGGAATATCTCGAGCCAGTTCGTCCAGGTGGTCGGGTTCTCGAACGGGTGGGCGCTGTTGACGTTGTAGAAGCCGCCACCGTTGGTGCCCAGCTCCTTGATGACCTCCTGGCTGGCGACCGGGCCGCCGGTGATGTGCTGGGTGCCGCCCGTGAGGGTGGTGACGTCGGTGCCGCCGGAGAGGTTCTGCACCGCACCGCCGATCATCAGCGCCACCGCGCCGACCACGGCGATGGGCAGCAGGATGCGCAGGGTGATCCGGGTCAGGTCGACCCAGAAGTTGCCAAGCTCACCCGTACGGCTGCGGGCGAAGCCGCGGACCAAGGCGATCGCCACGGCGATGCCGACGGCGGCGGAGACGAAGTTCTGCACCGCCAGGCCGGCCATCTGCACCAGATGGCCCATGGTCGACTCACCCGAGTACCACTGCCAGTTGGTGTTGGTCACGAACGAGACGGCGGTGTTCCAGGCGCCGTGGGTCATCACCGGGTCGAAGCCCAACGACAGCCAGAGGTGGTTCTGGAGCCGCTGGAACGCGTACAGGAACAGGATCGAGACGGCCGAGAAGGCCAGCACACTGCGGGCGTAGACGCCCCAGGACTGCTCGGCCGCCGGGTTGACGCCCATCACGCGGTAGAGCCCGCGCTCAGGACGGGAGTGCCGGGTGCCGGCGACCACCCGGTACATGTAGTCGCCGAACGGCTTGTAGACGGCGACGAGCGCCGCCACCAGCGACAGGATGAAGATGATGCCGGCTGTGGTCGTGGTCATCAGAAGCGCTCCGGGAACAGCAGGGCGACGACCAGGAACACGCCCAGACCGATCGCCAGCACCAGGCCGACGGCGTTCACCGCGCTCACAGCTTCTCCACACCCCTCACCACGAGGGCGAGCACTGCGAACAGCCCCACCGTCAACAGCACGAACACCAGGTCAGACACGGCTGACTCCTCTTACCGGACGTTTGTCCGCGACCGCCTCCCGGTCGCGCCGGGCAATCAAAACGCTGCGCCTGTCAAACGGACAGGGGCTATAACGCGCCCATGACGCGTGACGGCCTTTATTTGACGCGCTTTTCACGCCGACCCCGGTGCGGGTGAAGGGGGTCACAGCGGGCCGCGGCGTGGTCCGCCGTGCTCGACCTGAGGTACCGGTAGCCGCTGCCCAGGGCGGCGGCGAGACCGATCAGTACGGCGTACGACCAGGCGTTCTCGCCGCCGGTCAGGTCGCCGTAGTGGTGCGCGAGGAAGCCGACGAAGGTCGCGGCGGCCAGCGCGGACACCGCCAGCACGGCCCGCAGATCGGCCACCACCGCCGCGTACGTGCCGACGGTGGCGGCGATCAGCAGGGTCCGGGCGGGCAGCTCGGTCGGCGCGAAGGCCGCCGCCGCCAGCAGGGCCGCCCCGACCACGAGCACGGCGCCACCCGCGACGCTGATTCCGGTCGGGGTCGGCTCCCCGGCAACCGGGATGACCTGATTTCGATCGACAGCCACAGCACGCCTCCGGGCGACAGCGGGCCCGCATGGTCAGGGCCGCCCTGAGGCCATACCAGTCCCACCGGCCGTTCACCGTCGACGACTTATACAGATCTGCTACGCGGTTCTGCCGAATTTTGACGCCGATTTGACGGTGCCCGACCACCGGAACGGTTCGGTGAAAATGTCGTCACATTTGCCCGCCGAACCGTCAACATCTTGAAGCGAAAAAGGACGTCCGACAAATTGCCGACGCATATTCGGCCTCAGCCCTCCGGAGCCGGTCGGCGCCGCGTCGCCCCGTCCGGCGGGGCGGCCCGCCTGAGGCGTCACCCTCCAGTCCGGGGCGCGCCGGACCGCTCCGGACCGTCGGGCCCGGCGCGGTCCGGGCCGGACGGTGGGGTGAGCGGGCCGAAGGCGCGCCGGACCAGTTCGTTGGCGTCGTCCTGGGACAGGTCGGTGGCCACCAGCAGGTCGCTGGCCGCCGTGCGGACCTGGGCGACCGCCACCGCACCGGAGAAGCCCACCCCGGACCGGTAGGCGTGCCCCGCCCGGGCGACCGCCCGCAGCACCCGCTCCCTGGTCCGGTCGGCCTCCGCCGCCCCTCGGACGAACTCCCGCCGCAGCGTTCGGGTCGCCTCGGCGAGCGCCGACACCGCCTCCGGCAGGTCCTCGGGGATCGGCTCGCCGTCCTCGATCAGGGTCACCGCTCGGCGGATGAGGGTCCCGCTGTTGCGCATGGCCCGGTCGATCGGGTCCACGGCCTGGGCGTACCGGCCGAGCGGTCCTTCCCGGGCGCTCCAGTACACCGGGGAGAGCAGGGTGGCCTCCTGGGCGCCCTGCGCGGCCTCGCCGAAGGCGCCGAGTTCCTTCTTGTTGTTCCGCAGCCGGTCGAGCGCGGCCTGCGCCCGCGCGGGGTCTCGCTGTCGGAGCGCGGTGGCGGTGGCCTCGAGCTGGTCGACGAGCAGGTCCAGCGCCGGCCCCGCCGCCCGGTTCATCGCCCGGAGCGGGTTCAGCGGCAGCAGCACCGCGGTCACGACCAGGGCCACCGCGCCGCCGATGAGCGCGTCGATGAAGCGTGGGATCTCCAGGTTCGGCACCGACGGTGACAGCGTGCCGATCAGCACCGCGGTCCCACCCGCCTGGACCACCAGGGCGGGGCTGCGGCCGACGAACGCCGCGACCAGGATCGCCAGCACCACGATCAGACCGAGCTGCCACGCCCCGGTGCCGAGCAGGTGGATCAGCAGGTCGCCGATCAGGATCCCGACGGCCACCCCGATGACCAGTTCGACGGTACGGCGCAGCCGTTGCCCCACCGACGCGGCCAGCGTCACGACCGCCGAGATCGGCGCGAACACCGGTTTCGGGATGCCCAGCAGGTTGCCGGCCACCCACCAGGCCAACCCCGCCGCCAACCCCGCCTGGGCCGCCAGCCCGGCGCCGGCCCGGACCCGGCGCAGCCGCTCGCGCAGCACGCTGGCCGAGCGCCGGGGCAGGTCAGCAGCCGTCGCAGGATCCTGGCGGGTACCCGCCGACCCGTTGCGCCCTCTCGGCGGACCTGCACCGGCCACGGCCGGGCCTACCCGTTGCCGGGCGGGTCAATCCTGGCCGTTTTCAGGACCGGCCACGGTCCTCGCCTGCGCTCGGCGCGATTTCGCGCTCCCAGGGCACGGCGCGGAACCGGGCCCCGGGGCGGGAGGTTGAACGCGGGTCAGCCGTCCAGGCGGCGGACCATGTTCATGATCGTTTCCACCTGGTAGCCGCCCTTGATCGGGTAGTTGGTGGCGCCGAGGTAGCCCCACCAGTCCCAGCAGCCGTACGGGTTCACCCCGCTGGCGATGGCCTGCGGGTAGAGCACGATCAGCCGGTTGGTGTCGGCGTACTGGTTGAGGTTGGCGCGATCGACGAAGGCGGTGCCGACCTTGGCGTACCCCTGGGAGCAGCCGTGCAGGGCGACCAGCAGCCGGCAGGTGTTGCCGGCGGCGCAGGAGCTGGGCACGTACGCGAAGCCGCTGGAGTCCATGCTCAAGCCGTTGGCCCAGCCGTTGGTGGCGAAGGTGTCCTGGCTGAACCGGACCAGCGTGCCGCCGAGCGGGCCGGTGTTCGGCGCGGACACCGAACCGAGCAGCTTGCCGAGGAACGCGCCCTGCGGGTCGGTGCCGCAGTCGTTGAGGAAGGGCGAGGCGGTCGCCGTGCAGCCGACCGTGCCGTACGGGGTGACCCAGGCGTGGCCGGCGGCGCTGCCGGAGTCGTACCGGACGCTGGCGCCGAAGTCCTGGTAGTAGCGGACCAGGTCGTCGGTGACGGACTTCTTCACGGTGCTGTCGTTGGCACCGTGGTAGACGTACACCGGCTGGCCGGAGAGGTTGCCGGTGCCGTCGATCCAGCCGTAGGACGCCCAGCTGCGGGTGTAGCTCTCCAGCGTGGACACGTACGTCGGGTAGATGTTGTCGCCGCAGCCGTAGAGCGCCTGGTTGGCGTTGTTCTGCGCGCAGTAGTAGGGGCCGGCGGCGAAGATCGCCGCACCCCGGATCCGCCCGGAGTAGGCGACCTGGAGCTGGGTGGCCATGTACCCGCCGGAGGAGACCCCGGCGACGTACACGGCGGAGACGTTGTAGGTGCCGAGCGAGCCGGAAACCGGGGTCTTGGTGTACGGCGTGCTCGCGGCCCGGGCGGCGACGCCGCCGGGCAGGACCAGGAGGAGGGCCGCGGCGAGGGTGGTGGCGGCTTTCCACGGTGTCTTCATGGCGTTCTCCCGTCGGAGCGCCGGCGGGACGGCCGGCGTGCGGGAACGGTAACGTGACATAGACCACAGCAGATATCCGTGCGGCCGACACCTCGGAGAGGCAGCCGGTGTGGGCGGTCCACCGGTCGGCGCTTCCCCGCGTCAGCGGCCGGACAGCGTCCCGACCAGTTGGTTGGTCCCGGCGATCAGGGCGTCGTAACCCCGCCCGCTGAGCCGGCCCGCCCGGCGCAGGTCGGCCACCCTGGTGGCGAACTCGCGCAGCTGCTCCCGGGCCTGCCCGATGTCGCCGGCGGCGAGCAGCCGTTCCACCTCACGGAGTCGCTTGCGCAGGTCCTGACCGTCGTTACGGCGCAGCTCGTTCTGCCGCACCAACCCGTCGACCGTGCCGCGCAACCCGGCCAGCAGGCTCGCCGGATCGACCCGCCGGGTGGGCGTCGGCGACGCCGACGTCGGCACCGGCGTCGGCGTGGCCTCGGTCGGCACGGACGGCTCCTCCGGCGGTAGGAGGTCCGTGGGCGCGACGGTGTCGACGGCGCCCGGCGGCCGGCTCCCGTCGTCCCCTCCATCGAAGGCGACCGTCAACACGGCGACCAGCGCCACGACGGCCGCTCCCCCGACCGCCAGCCACATCAGCCGGCGCCCGTCGTCGGGAGCCCGGTGACGACTGCCGCGCGGGCGCGCCGGCGGCAGGGCCGCCGTGGGCGGGTCCACGTCGGCGCTGCGCAGGTCACGGGCGGCGGGCACGCCGGACATCATGCCACCCGACGGGCTGGACGGCGGCCCGTTGCTCGTCCGCTGCGCGGCGCCCGGACCCGACCTACGGTGGTCCGATGCGCCGGAACCCGCTCCCCGCCACCCTGGCGGCCGTCGTGCTCGCCGTCGGGGTCGGCGGTTGCCGGGGCGGCGCGGAGTACGCGGAACTCCGCCACCCCTTCCGCGGGGCGACCCTGCTCGTGGACGCCGACAGCCCGGCGGCGCACTGGCGGGACGACCACGCCGCCGAATGGCTGGCTCCGATCGCGGACACCCCGCAGGCCCGCTGGGTGACCGGCCCGGCGGACCTGGCCGACCTGGGCGCGTACCTCGACGCCGCCCGGACCCACCGGGCCCTGCCCGTGGTGGTGGTCTACCACGTGCCGAACCGGGACTGCGCCGGCCGGGACGCGGGCGGCGCCACCGACGCGCGCGCGTACGCCGAATTCCTCGACCGGACCGTGGCCGCACTCGGGCACAGCCGGGCGGCCGTGATCCTGGAGCCGGACGCGGTGGCCGACGAGTGCTTCGACGACGGCCGGGCCGCGCTGCTGGCCGACGCCACCCGCCGGCTCACCGACGCCGGACAGTACGTCTACCTCGACGCGGGCAACTCGCGCTGGCGTACCCCGGAGGAGATGGCCGAGCGGCTGCGCCGCGCCGGCATCGCCCGCGCGGAGGGCTTCGCGGTGAACGTGGCCAACCGGCGGTCGACGGCCGACAGTCATCGCTGGGGGCTGCGGCTGTCGAAGCTGGTCGGGGACCGGGAAATGGTCATCGACACCTCCCGCAACGGCCTGGCCGCCCCCGCCGACGACCAGTGGTGCAACCCGTCCCCACAGGCCCTCGGCCAACCCCCCACCACCGGGCCGAAGCTGGACCGGGTGGCCGCGCTGCTGTGGATCAAGAGCCCGGGCGAGTCGGACGGCCCGTGCGGGCGAGGTGAGCCCGCGGCCGGGGCCTTCTCGCCCGCGCAGGCCCGCACCCTGATCGCGGCCGCGCCCTGGCTGCCGCCCGCCGCCCGGGCAGCGGCGGCCCGGGCCGACGCGCCGGTCACCTGACCGCCTGCGGCTGCGCCATCGCGACCTCACCGGTCCGGCGCAGCTTCTGCCACCTGAGCCGGCCGCCGCTGAGCGCCGTGATCACCGAGTGCACCAGCACCAGGTACATCACCTGCCGGTACAGGAACTGCTGCAACGGCAGCGCCCACAACGGACGTAGCGGCTCCCGGTCCAGCCGGAAGGCCAGGACCGCGGTGACGATCTGGATCGCCAGCAGCGCCAGCCAGGCGGCCACGGTCTCGTACCGGTCCAGGAAGAACAGCCCGTACACGGCGAAGATGTCCACCACCGGGGCGAGCAGCGGCAGCAGCACCGAGAAGAGGGCGATGAACGGCAGGCCACGGCGGCCGAACCGGCCGGACGGACCCCGTTGCACCATCGCCCGACGGTGCCGCCACAGCGCCTGCATGGTGCCGTAGCTCCACCGGTAGCGCTGTCGCCACAGCTCGGGCAGGGTGACCGGCGCCTCCGTACGGGCGACCGCGGTCTCCTCGTACACCACCCACCAGCCGGCGCGGTGGATGCCCATGGTCAGGTCGGTGTCCTCGGCGAGGGTGGCGCGGCTGAGCCCGCCGGCCGCCAGCACGGCCTCGCGCCGGAAGGCGCCGAGCGCCCCCGGGACGGTGGGCATGCAGTGCAGCGTGTCGTAGAGCCGGCGGTCCAGGCTGAACCCGATCACGTACTCGATGTGCTGCCAGCGGCCCAGCAGCCGCCGCCGGTTGCCCACCTTGACATTGCCGGCGACCGCGCCGACCCGCGGGTCGGCGAAGGGCTGCACCAGCCGGTGGATCGCGTCGGGCTCGACCACCGTGTCGGCGTCCACCATCACCAGCAGGTCGTTGCGGGCCAGCGCCACCCCGGCGTTGAGCGCGGCCGCCTTTCCCCCACCGGGCACCCGGGCCACCCGGACGTTGGGCAGGCCGAGCCGCTCCACCTCCTCCACGGTGCCGTCGTCGGACTCGTCGTCCACCACCAGCACCTCGATGCCGGGATGGGTGCCGGTGGCCAGGGACCGCACCGCCGCGGCGATCGTCGTCCGTTCGTTGTACGCCGGGACGACGACCGTCACCGGATCGTTCACCTCGCCGCCCCACGACCAGGCGGGGGCCCGGCGACGGCGGGCGTGGGCCAGCGCGTACCCGAAGAGCAGCAGGGTGCGGGCCAGGGTGAGCAGACCGACCACGATCAGGAGCAGCCACAGCAGGTGGATCGTCCCGTCCGCCGCTCGCACCCCCCAGACCAGCAGCGCACCGCGCGCCTGGTCGAGGGCGTCCAGCTGGACGGCGCTCGGGCCGGGCCAGCCGAGGCCCTGCGAGACGGTGGTGAACCGGTAGCCGCGGGCCTGCATCTCCGGGATGAACCGGTCCAGGGCGGCGACCGTCTGTGCTCGGTCACCACCGCTGTCGTGCATCAGGACCACGGCGCCCCGATCCCCCCGCGGGGTGGCGTTGCGCACGATGGCGGCGACACCGGGCCGCGCCCAGTCCTGGCTGTCGGTGTCGTTGAACACCGACACGTACCCCCACCGGCCCGTCTCCCGCACCACCGACCAGCTCGCGTCGTCGAGCGAGTCGACCCCGCTGGAGTACGGCAGCCGCGCCAGCGCGGTGCGGACGCCGGTGGTGTGGGCGATGGTCGCCTGGGTCTGCGAGTACTCCAGCTTCCGCCGCCACAACGGCAGGTCGGTCATCTCCGGATGGGTGAAGGTGTGGATGCCCAGCTCGTGCCCCTCACGGGCCATCCGATCGGCCAGCTCCGGATGTCGGGCCACCTGAGAGCCCACCACGAAGAACGTCGCCGGGGCGTGGTGCCGGGCGAGCACGTCCAGCACCTTCGGCGTCCACCGTGGATCCGGGCCGTCGTCGAACGTCAGGGCGATGGTCCTCGGCGGCATCCGGCGGGCGTCGACCCGGCCGTCCCGGAGATCGACCACCGTGCCACCGTTCCGCACCACCTTCGGCACCGACGCCGCGCCCGACCGCCCGGCGGCCCGGTGGTCGGGGGTGAAGCGGGCGTTTGCGTACGCGCCGACCGCCAGCAGGTTCAGCAGGACGAACGTCGCCACCGCGGCGAGCAGCCAGCGCCGCCGGTTACGCCGGCGCTGCCGCCGCTCCCCGGGGGGCGGCACGGTCGGGGCCAGCACGTCGCCGGCCCCGTCCAGCCGGCGTCCGGCACGCCAGACACCCATCAGGACAGCACCCCGAGCACGTCCAGCCCCTGCAGCAGCCAGAACGCCAACAGCAGCACCAACACCACCGCGACCAGCGGATACGCGACCCGGCGCAGGCGCCGGCCGCGACGGCCCGAACCGTCCACGAAGATCGCGCCGGTGACGTCCGGCGGCTGGAACATCGCCGTCGCCGAGTCCACGGCCTCCGCGCGCCCGACGGCCGGCCGGGTGACGCCCACGATGGCCGGGTCGGCCCGGGCCTCCGCGTGCTGGCCACCGGCCGGAGCCACCGGGGCGGCCCGGCCGGTGACCCGGCGGGGCGCCACCGGGACCCGTCCCACGTAACGATCGCTCATCTTTCCCACGTGGATGCAGTACCCCGGCATCCAGTGGGAACCACCTCCGATTCGCCGGGCACCGCCGGTTGCCGGATAAATCGGTTGGCCGCTGCGCCAATGCCGGCTAGCCTCGCCGCGACGTCACTCCGACTGCCTGAAGAGGGTGTTTTGGTGCCCGTGCCGACTGTGCCGATCCGAGCCGATCTGCGTCAGCCCGTTCCGACACCCACATCCGTCATCTGGAGTGACCACATTGGATCTGCCACGTAAGTTCACCATCCGCGAGGGCGACCTCCGGATCATCAACCCGATCGACGACGCCAAGCTCGCCACCCTGGGCCGGGCGATCAAACTCACCCCCGGCACGTCGATCCTCGACCTGTGCAGCGGCAAGGGGGAACTGCTCTGCACCTGGGCCCGGGACCACGGCGTGACCGGCACCGGGGTGGACATCAGCACCGTCAACACCGCCGCCGCCCGGGAGCGCGCCGCCGAGCTGGTGGTCGCGGACCGGGTCCGGTTCGTGCACGGCGACGCCGCCACGTACGTCGCGGCGGAGCCCGTCGACCTGGCCGCCTGCATCGGCGCCACCTGGATCGGCGACGGCGTGCCCGGCACCCTGGAGATCCTCGAACGCAGCCTGCGCCCCGGCGGGATGGTCCTGGTCGGGGAGCCGTACTGGCGGCGCGACCCGCCCGACGAGGAGGCCGTGACCAGCTCGCACGCCCGCTCCCGCGACGAGTTCCGGGACCTGCCCGGGCTGGTCCGGCTCTTCGGCGAATGCGGCTGGGACCTGGTCGAGATGGTCCTCGCCGACCAGGACAGCTGGGACCGGTACGCGGCCGCGCACTGGCTCAACCTGCGCCGCTGGCTGGATGCCAACCCGGACGACGAGCTGGCCGGCGACCTGCGGCAGGAGCTGACCGAGGACCCGCTGCGGTACGTCCGCTACCGGCGCGAGTACCTCGGCTGGGGGATCTTCGCCCTGCTCCGGCGCTGACCGTCGCCGGGTCGGCCCCCGCTCGACGCGGGCGGGGGCCGACCCGGCGGTTTCCGGCAGCCGGTGCCGCTTAGCCGGTGGCTACGGAGGGTAAGGCAGGATCATGGGTCAGTTGCGCACGTCGCCGCCACCGCCGAAGGCCACCGAGCTGGAGCGGTGGGCGCTCGACACGCCCGCCGACCTGCGCGACCTGCGCGCCTCGCTGCGGGACGCGCTGACCCGGCACGGCCTGGTCCAAGGCGAGGAACTGGACGAGGTGCCGCACCTCGTCGCGCTCGTCGCCACGGAGCTGGCGAGCAACGCGCTGCGACACGGCCGTCCGCCGACGATCGTCACCCTGCACCGCACCGACAACTGCTTCGTCCTCGACGTGGCCGACCACGACGTGAGCACGGTGCCCGAGCTGACCGACATCCACCCGCTCGACTCCGGCGGCCGCGGGCTGTTCATGGCCGAGCAGGTCTCGCTGGCGGTCGGCTGGTACGCCACCGACCACACCAAGAACATCTGGGCCTCGTTCCCCCGCCCCGTCCCGACGCGGTGACCAACCTCACGTTCCGCCCGTGCGGCCCGGGCCGACACCGCCGCCCGGGGTGGAACCGAGCTAGAAGCCGGCGACCGGGTGCGGGACGTAGGGGGCCTCCAGCGCGGCCACCTCGTCGTCGGTCAGCTCCAGCTCCAGCGCCGCCACCGCGTCGGTCAGGTGGTGCGGCTTCGTCGCGCCGACGATCGGCGCGGTCACCGCCGGATTGCGGGCCACCCAGGCCAGCGCCACCTGCGCCCGGGGTACGCCCCGCTGCTGCGCGATCCGGGCTACCGCCTCGACCACCGCCCGGTCCGGCTCCTCGGTCCGCGCGTAGAGGCCCTTGCCGAACTCGTCGGTCTCCGCCCGGGCGGTGCGCTCGCCCCAGTCCCGGGTCAACCGGCCCCGCGCCAGCGGGCTCCACGGGATCACGCGACGCCCTGGTCCGCGCAGAGCGGCAGCATCTCCCGCTCCTCCTCCCGGTAGAGCAGGTTGTAGTGGTTCTGCATGGAGACGAACCGGGTCCAGCCGTGCCGCTCGGCGGCCCAGAGGGCCTTGGCGAACTGCCACGCGTACATCGAGGAGGCGCCGAGGTAGCGGACCTTGCCGGCGCGGACCAGGTCGTGCAGCGCCTCCAGGGTCTCTTCGATCGGTGTGGTCGGGTCGAGCCGGTGGATCTGGTAGAGGTCCACGTAGTCGGTGCCCAGCCGGCGCAGGCTGGCGTCGATCTCGCTCATGATGTGCTTGCGGGACAGCCCGCCCCGGTTCGGTCCGGGCCCCATCCGGCCGTGCACCTTGGTCGCGATGACCACGTCGTCCCGGCGGGCGAAGTCCGTCAACGCCCGGCCGACGATCTCCTCGCTGGTGCCGTCCGAGTAGACGTTGGCGGTGTCGAAGAAATTGACGCCCAGCTCCAGCGCCTGCTTGATGAACGGCCGGCTCTCCTCCTCCGGCAGCGACCAGGGGTGCGCGCCACGGCCCGGTTCGCCGTAGCTCATGCAGCCCAGGCAGAGCCGGGACACCTCCAGGCCGGTCGAACCGAACTTCACGTACTCCATGCGGTCGTCCTCCTCCGCCCCGGCGCCGCGCGCCCGCCGTCCATCTCACCACCGGCGGGCGCGCGGCGCAGGATGCGGGTCAGTCCCCGTCGCCCTCGCCGTGCCCGGCGCTGGCCGCCGGGGTGTCCTTCCAGACCGCCTTCGCCCCGGAGTCGCCGATCCGGTAGATCTGCACGACGTTCGCCGCCGCGACGACCACGGCCAGCACCGCGACCACCAGGCCGAGCGCGCCCTGCCCGGCCGGACGCGCGGCCTCGGTGGTCCCCTCGGTCGTCCGGGCGGCGGACCGGCGGTGCAGCCAGTACAACGCGACCGCGGCGACCAGCAGCGGCAGCGCGAACCAGATGAGCTGGTCCCCCAACTCGGCGTGCTGGCCCGGGTCGCCCACCCGGCGCTCCAGGCTCTCGCCGCTCTCGGTGGCGAGCGGGACGGCGGCCGTGGCCAGCGCGGCGATCAGCACCACGAGCACGCCGAAGCGGCCCCGCCAGGAGGGTCGGACGGCCAGCGCTACCACGCCGAGCGCGGCCAGCGGCAGGAGGACCACCACGGCGTGCACCACGAGCGGGTGCACCGGCAGTCCGTTGACGTTGTCGGGCACGATCTCTCCTCAAGATCGGGGACTTCACTCTGCGGCCCCACAGTGCCCAGCGATTCTTGGGAAGTTCTTGCCCGCCGTCCGGTGGCGCCGGGCGGCGTTCAGGCCGGGGGCAGCAGCAGGGTGAAGGTGGCGCCCGCGCCCGGCGCGCCGGTCACCTCGACCGACCCCCGGTGCGCCCGGGCGACGTGCTGCACCAGCGCCAGGCCCAGCCCGAACCGCCGCCCCGCGCCCGACGTGCCGTGCGCGAACCGGTCGAAGACGTGGTCCGCCTCGGCCGGGTCCAGCCCCACCCCGTCGTCGGCGACCTCGGCGGCCACCCGGCCGTCCCGCCGGTCGACCGTCACCGTGACGTGCCCACCGGCCGGCACGTGCCCGACGGCGTTGTCCACCAGCGCGGTCAGCGCCCGGCGCAGGGCGGCACGCGCACCCCGGACCGGGACCGGACCGACCGCCTCGACCTGCAGGTCGACCTGCCGGCCCTCGGCGTACGCGGACATGCTCGCCACGACCTCGCGCGCCACCCCGGCCAGGTCGACCTCGGTGTCCGGCAGCGGCTGGTGCTCGGCCGCGGCGGACACCAGCAGGTCCTCGACCACCTCGCCGAGCGCCCGGGTGTCCGCGACGAGCTGGTCGAGCTGCCCGGCGAGCCGCTCGGGCGGCTGGGTACGGACCCGCCGGGCCAGCAACTGGGCCCGGGTGTGCAGCACGGTGAGCGGGGTGCGCAGCTCATGCGAGGCGTCGGCGACGAAGCGGCGCTGCAGGGTGAGCGCGGTGGCCAGCGGCGCGACCGCCCGCCGGGCCAGCAGCGCGGCGGCGACCAGCGCGCCGGCCAGGCCGGCCAGCTCGGCCACGAGCAGCGCGAGGCCGAGCTGCTCCTGCTGGCGACGCAGTGGCGCCAGGTCGGCGGCGACCGCCCAGCGGCTGCCGTCCGCGCGGCGGGCGACCAGCACCCGGATCGGCTGGTCGTCGCCGATGGTCGTGTCGTACCGGCCCGGTCGCCGGCCGACCGTGTCCTGCAGCACCCGGACCAGCTCGGGCGGCGCGCTCGGGGTCACCTCGACCGTGCTGGCCCCGGGTCGCTGCCGGGCGAGGAACTGGCCGGGGGGCGGGTCGTCCACGTCCTCGGCCATCGCCAGCACCTTGGTCAGGCCCACGTCGAGCACCCGGGACTCCTGACCGATGGTCAGCACATACATCAACGCACCGACCAGCAGCAGGACCAGCCCGATCGCCCCGGCGGTCTGGGCGACGCTGCGCCGCCGGGCACGGGTCAGCCGGGCCTCGTCCACCCCGCCCGCCTCAGCCCGGGCCGAGCCGGTAGCCCAGCCCGTGCACCGTACGGACGGCGCCCCGGCCCAGCTTGCGGCGCAGGTGGTGGACGCACGCGTCGACGGTGCCCGGGGCGTCGGCGTGGTCGAACGCGGCGCTGAGCAGCTCGGCCCGGGTGAAGGTCTTGGTCGGCCGGCCGGCCAGGGCGTGCAGCACGGCGAACTCCCGGGCGGAGAGCGGGATCTCCTCGCCGCCGTCGAGCACCCGGCGGTTGTCCACGTCCAGCCGGCGCCGTCCGAGCGGCAGCCAGCCGGCCGCCTCCGGGTGCCGGCGGCGCAGCGCCCGGAGCCGGGCCAGCAGCTCGGCCACCTCGAAGGGCTTGACCAGGTAGTCCTCCGCGCCCGCATCGAGCCCCTCCACCCGGTCGTCCACCGAGCCGCGGGCGGTGAGCAGCAGCACCGGGCAGGTCACGCCGCGGGCCCGCAGCCGGGTGACCAGGTCCAGCCCGTCCAGCACCGGCAGCCCTCGGTCGACCACCATGAGCTGGTAGTCCCGGGTCAGCGCGTGGTGCAGGCCGGTGTGCCCGTCGCCGGCCACGTCGACCGCGTACCCCTCCTCGGTGAGCAGGTCCGCGAGCAGGCCGGTGAGGGCCCGGTCGTCCTCGACCAGCAGCAGGCGGGGGCGGATGGTGTCCACCGGCCCAGTATTCACCCGTCGCCGACGGGTCAGTCCTCGGCGGGGACCGGGTCGTCGTACTGGCCGGACGGGCCGCTGAGCAGGGCACCGTCCACCTGCGGCCAGGCGTTCGGCGTGCAGCCGTGCAGGCCGAGGGTCTGCTGGAGCATCACCGGGGCCGGGCCGCCGGCTCGCGGGCAGAGTTCGTGGCCCCGACCCAACCGGTGGCCGACCTCGTGGTTGAGCAGGTACTGCCGGTAGCCGGCGAGATCCGGGAAGTGCGGCACGCCGTGCAACCAGCGGGCCACGTTGATTACCACCTGGTCCCCGTTGCGGCAGGAGGTGTAGTGGTCGGTGGGGTCGGCGCAGAGCCGGCCCCGGGTCACCGGGGTGGTCAGCAGCACGGTGAAATCGGCCGGATCGTCCCGAGCGACCCGTTGCAGCCGCCACTCGCCGCCCCCGGTCCAGCCGCGCGGGTCGGCCAGGATCACCGCCACCTGTCGGGCGAAGCGCTCCACGTCGACGTTCCCGATGCCCTCCTCCACCGCCACCCGGTAGCGGAGCAACCGGCCGCCGCGCCCGGCCACCGCACCGACCGCGGTGGCGGTGCGGAAGGCGCCCGTACCCCGGGCCGGGTAGGTGATCGCGCCGGCGACCCGGCCGTCCGCCGGGACGACCGGCGGGTCCGTGGTCGGCGCCGGGCGCGCGGTGGCCGCCCGGACGGCGGCCGCCGCCGGCAGCTCGGGTACGCCCCGCCGGGCGGCGTACCCGCCACCGGCCGCCACGCCGACCGCGACCACGAGCGCCAGCAGCGTCATCGTCCCGGCACGGGAGATCCGACGCCGCCGGTGCAGACCACGATCCCGACGCCCACCCACGTTCGATCTCCGTCCGCCGCGCCGCCCCGACTCGGACAGGAGTACGGACACCGGCCCCGCGAGGTTGAACGGTGACCCCACTCACGGGCGCCCGGCGGGTCCCCGCCGGTACCGTCGTGCCGGCGGGTCGCGGCATCTCGCGCCGTCCCGCCCGTCCGCGGGCCCGACCTGCCGCATCCCGGGGTGGATCACGCGGGCCGCGCCGGCACGACGACGAATTCGAGGAGGCCGAGCCGTGTCGGACGCCGAACGGCTGCTCGCCGACGCCCTGGCGGCGGCGCGCGGCGCCGACGTACGGGCGGCCGAACGGGCGCTGGACCGGCTGGTGGTCGGCGACGGCCCGACGGTGGACGCGGTGCTCCTGGCCCGGCTGGTCCGCGCCGTGGGGCGGCTCTGGCCGCGCGGCTGGCAGCCGGTCGACCTGGACCGGATCGCGGCCCGGCGGCTGACGCCCCGCGGTGCCTGGCTGCTCCGGGACGTGCTGGTCGCCCAGCGCCGAGAGCAGCCCGGCCCGGTCCCACAGTGGTTCGACGACCAGCTCGGCGAGCTGGGCGCGGCCTGGGACGCGGACGCGGGCTGGCTGGACCGCCGGGCCGACGGCGACCGGATCACCGCGCTGCGCGACGCGGTGGACGCGCTCGGGCTGGTCGAGGGGCTGCCGCCGATCGCCACGCTCCGCCCGCCGCCCGGCGCCACCGGGGCCGCCCCGCGCGCCGCCGCCCCGGCCACCGGCTCGCGGATCCTGGACCGGGTACGCGCGCTGCTGGCCAAGGCCGAGTCGACCACCTTCCCGGCCGAGGCCGAGGCGTTGACCGGGAAGGCCCAGGAGCTGATGGCCCGGCACAGCATCGACGCGGCGCTGCTCGACGCGACCGCCGAGCGCCCGGACCGGCCGAGCGGGGTGCGGCTGGGCACCGACCCCCCGTACGCGGCGGCCAAGGCGCTGCTCATCCAGGAGGTGGCCGCGGCGAACCGCTGCGAGTCGGTCTGGTCCGACGACCTGGGCTTCGCCACCGTGCTCGGCTTCCCCGCCGACCTGGCCGCGGTCGAGCTGCTGCACACCTCGCTGCTGGTGCAGGCCACCGCCGCGATGCTGCGCGGGCGGGGCGAACGCCGCACCGGCAGCGGCCGGCGGACCCGGGGCTACGACGAGTCCTTCCTCAACGCGTTCGCGCTGCGGATCGGGGAGCGACTGCGGGCGGCCACCGCCGCGACCGACCGGGCCGCGGCCGAGGAGCGCGGCGACGACCGGCTGCTCCCGGTGCTCGCCGCCCGGTCGGACGCCGTGCAGGAGCGGGTCGACGAGCTCTTCCCGGGCGTCACCCGGCACCGCCTCCAGGTGCGCGACGCCGAGGGCTGGACCTCGGGCACCTCGGCCGCCGACCGGGCCTCGCTCGACGTCGGTGCGCCGGCACGCCGCGCGGTACGCCGCGGTCGCTGAATTTTCTCGGGGAAGATGTCGGATCGGAGTTCCCGGCTCCGACCCGTCTGCGAGAGGCGCCACCGCCGGTGGCCCGTACCCGAGGAGTGGACCGTGAAGTACATGCTGCTGATCTGGAACCGGCCCGGCTTCGTGGAGGAGCTGTCCGAGGAGGAGCGGAACGCGATCTTCGGCGACGTCGACCGGATCATGAAAGAGCTGACCGAGTCCGGGGAGCTGGTCGGCGGCGACGCGCTGGCCCACCCGGCGCAGACCCGTACCGTCCGGCCGGCGGCCGGCGGCGGCACCGAGATCACCGACGGGCCGTTCGTGGAGAGCAAGGAGCAGTTCGCCGGCTACCTGATGGTCGACTGCGAGACCCCGGAGCGGGCCGCCGAGATCGCCGCGAGCTGGCCGGACGTCGCGCGCGGGGTGGGCGTGCTGGAGGTGCGGCCGGTGATGGAGCAGGCCGGGACGGAGATGTGACGTCGCCGGTCGTCGAGGACCTGCTGCGCACCCTCGCGCCGCAGGTCCTCGGCGTGCTGGTCCGCCGGCACGGCCAGTTCTACGCCTGCGAGGACGCCGTCCAGGAGGCGCTGCTCGCCGCCGCCACCCAGTGGCCGGCACAGGGCGTCCCCGACCATCCCCGTGCCTGGCTGATCACCGTGGCGACCCGCCGGCTCACCGACGAGTGGCGCAGCGAGCGGGCCCGCCGGGACCGCGAGGTCGCGGTGGCGGTCCGTGAGCCGGCGTACGCGGGGGTCGCGCCGCCCGCCGACGAGGAGCCGCCGACCGCGGACGACACGCTGAAGTTGCTCTTCCTCTGCTGCCACCCGGCGCTCGGGGTCTCCGCCCAGGTGGCCCTGACGCTGCGGGCGGTGGGCGGCCTGAGCACGGCGGAGATCGCCCGCGCGTACCTGGTGCCGGAGGCGACGATGAGCCAGCGGATCCGCCGGGCCAAGCAGAAGATCGAGGCGGCGGGTGCCCGCTTCGTCCTGCCCTCGGCCGCCGACCGGGACGAGCGGCTGCGCGCCGTGCTGCACGTGCTCTACCTGGTCTTCAACGAGGGGTACACCGCCTCCAGCGGCGGCGAGCTGCACCGCGCGGAGCTGACCGGGGAGGCGATCCGGCTGGCCCGGGACCTGCACCGGCTGCTCCCGGAGGACGGCGAGGTCGCCGGGCTGCTGGCGTTGATGCTGCTCACCGACGCGCACCGGGCCGCCCGCACCGGGCCGGGCGGGGAGCTGGTCCCACTCGCCGAGCAGGATCGCGGCCGGTGGGACCGGGCCGAGATCGAGGAGGGCGTGGCCCTGGTGACCGAGGCGCTGACCTGGTCACCGCCGGGGCCGTACCAGGTGCAGGCGGCGATCGCCGCGGTGCACGCGGAAGCGCCGTCGGCGACGGGGACGGACTGGCCGCAGATCGTCGCGCTCTACCGGGTGCTCGCCCGGCTCGCGCCGAACCCGATGGTCACCCTCAACCAGGCCGCCGCGGTCGCCATGGTGGACGGTCCCCGGGCCGGGCTCGCCCTGCTGGCACCGCTGGACGGCGACGAGCGCCTCGCCGGGCACCACCGGCTCGCCGCCGTCCGGGCCCACCTGCTGGAGCTGGCCGGCGAGCGGGACGCCGCCCGGGCGGCGTACCTGGCCGCCGCCCGGGCCACCACCAGCCTGCCGGAGCGGCGTTACCTGGAGGTGCGCGCCGCGCGGCAGGCCGCCGACCGATGAGGTCCCGGGCGCCGGCCGTCGTCCACGTGCGGTACCGGGTCAGGCCCGGCACTCCCGGGCCAGCCGCTGCGGGATCGACACGAACGTCGAGCTGAGCCACTTCACCGGCGTGGCCGATTTCGCGCCGGCGTCGATCGTCTGCGCGGTCTCGGTGACCAGCGCCTTGACCTCCGGGTCCTCGGCCTTGGCGGCCTGCCCGCGTACGTCGTCGGCCAGGTCGGCGAGGTCGGCCTTTACCTGCGCGTTGATCTGCTCGGGGGTGAACTGCCTGCGGGTGGAGGCTGCGGAGTCGGCGGCGATCTCCTTGCTCTTGGCGATGATGAGCCGGTCCACCGCGCCGCAGACCTCGGCGGTGTTGGCCGCGGTCTGCGGGGACGGCGCGGCGGTGGCCGGGGCGGGCTCGGTGGCGGCGGCGGTCGGCGCGGTCGGGCTGCCGGCCGGGGCCGCGGTGTCCTCCCCGGTGGACTGGCAGGCCCCGGCGAGCGCGGTCAGGGTCACCAGGGCGGCAGCGCGGAGCGCGGTGGTGGCGGACATCGTTCTCCCCGTACGTCGTCGGCCGTCGGTCACGGCCGGTGGTCGGCCGGGGCTTCCTCGCGGTGCCGCCGCCCGCGCCCCGGGCCGGATCGGGCGGCGTCGGATCGAGTGTGCCAAGCAGGCGGCACGAACGCCGGACACGCGGTCCGCGCGCAGCACGCCGGGCCGGCGAGGCGCCGGCCCGGCGATGCGGTATGGACGTACGTCAGCTCTTGAAGGCGTCCTTGATCTTCTCTCCGGCCTGCTTGAGGTTGGCCTCGGCCTGGTCGTTGCGGCCCTCGGCCTCGAGGCGCTCGTTGTCGGTCGCCCGGCCGACGCCCTCCTTGACCTTGCCAGCGGTGTTCTCGGTCGCGTTGCCGATCTTCTCGTCGTAACCCATCGGAACCTCCACTCAGCAGTTGTCCTGACGAATGTGGAGGTACCCCGCCGGTCGGGGGCTCAACCCACTGTTCCTCACCGAGGGTGAACGGACGACCCGCCGCCGTCCGGGACGGGCCCGGGACGGCGGCGGGTCGACGGCTCAGCCGACCGGCCGGAAACCGCGCAGCCGGAGGCTGTTCGCCACCACGAAGACCGAGGAGAAGGCCATCGCGGCCCCGGCGATCATCGGGTTGAGCAGGCCGGCGGCGGCCAACGGCAGGGCGGCCACGTTGTAGGCGAAGGCCCAGAACAGGTTGCCCTTGATGATGCGCAGCGTGCGCCGGGAGAGCCGGATGGCGTCCACCGCCGCCATCAGGTCGCCGCGGACCAGGGTCAGGTCGGACGCCTCGATCGCCACGTCGGTGCCGGTGCCCATGGCCAGTCCGAGGTCGGCCTGGGCCAGCGCGGCGGCGTCGTTGATGCCGTCGCCGACCATGGCCACCGTCCGCCCCTCGGCCTGGAGCCGCTGCACCGCGTCCACCTTGTCGGCCGGCAGCACCTCGGCGATCACCTGGTCGATGCCGACCTCGGCGGCGACCGCCTGCGCGACGGTGGCGTTGTCGCCGGTGAGCAGCACCGGGGTCAGCCCGAGTTCGCGCAGCCGGGCGATCGCCGCCCGACTGGTCGGCTTCACCACGTCGGCCACCGCGAGCACCCCGCGGGCGCGGCCGTCCCAGCCGGCCAGGACCGCCGTCCGCCCGGCGGCCTCCGCGTCGGTCGCCGCCCGCACGATCTCCTCGGGTACGTCGAGACCCCGCTCCCGCAGCAGCCGGAGCCGTCCGACGACCAGGTCCCGGCCGTCGACCGACCCGGTGACGCCGAGCCCTTCCGCGTTGGCGAAGCCCCCGACGGCCGGCAGCGGACCGCGCTCGGCGGCGCCGTCGGCGATCGCCCGGGCGATCGGGTGCTCGGAGGCGGCCTCCAGCGCCCCGGCCAGCCGGAGCAGTTCGTCGGCGTCCTCGCCGGCTGCGGGGAGCACGTCGACCAGGGTCATCCGGCCGGTGGTGACGGTGCCGGTCTTGTCCAGCACCACGGTGTCGACCTGGCGGGTCGACTCCAGCACCTCCGGCCCCTTGATCAGGATGCCGAGCTGCGCGCCCCGGCCGGTGCCGACCAGCAGCGCGGTCGGCGTGGCCAGCCCGAGGGCGCACGGGCAGGCGATGATCAGCACGGCCACCGCGGCGGTGAACGCGGCGGTCGTCCCCGCCCCGGTGCCGAGCCACCAGCCCAGCGTGCCGGCGGCCAGGCCGATCACGATCGGCACGAAGACCCCGGAGATCCGGTCGGCGAGCCGCTGCACCGCCGCCTTGCCGGTCTGCGCCTGCTCCACCAGCTTCGCCATCTGAGCGAGCTGGGTGTCCCCGTCGATCCGGGTGGCCCGGACGACCAGCCGGCCGCCGGCGTTGACGGTCGCGCCGACCACGGTGTCGCCCGGCCCGACCTCGACCGGCACCGACTCGCCGGTGAGCATGCTGGCGTCGACCGCCGAGGTGCCGTCCTCGACCACGCCGTCGGTGGCGACCTTCTCGCCGGGGCGGACCACGAACCGGTCCCCGACCACGAGCTGGTCCACCGGGATCCGGGTCTCCCGGTCGCCGCGCAGCACCGCGACGTCCTTGGCGCCGAGTTCGAGCAGGGCCCGCAGGGCGGCGCCGGCGGTCCGCTTGGAGCGGGCCTCGAAGTAGCGGCCGGCGAGGATGAAGACCGTCACCCCGGCCGCCGCCTCCAGGTAGATGTTGCCGGCGCCGTTGGTGCGGGTGATGTCGAAGCGGAACGGGTGAGTCATCCCCGGCATCCCGGCGTCGCCGAGGAAGAGCGCCCAGAGCGACCAGCCGAACGCGGCGAGGGTGCCGAGCGACACCAGGGTGTCCATGGTGGCCGCGCCGTGCCGCAGGTTGATCCAGGCCGCCCGGTGGAACGGCAGCCCGCCGTAGACCACGACCGGGGCGGCCAGGGTCAGCGACAGCCACTGCCAGTAGTCGAACTGCCAGGCCGGCACCATGGCCAGCAGGATCACCGGCACGGCCAGGGCCACCGACACCCACAGGCGGGTACGCAGCCCGCGCAGTTCGTCCACCGGCTCCGCGGTCGCCGCGTCGGCGGCCTGCGCCGGCGGGGGCGGTACGGCGGCCGTGTAGCCGGTCTTCTCCACCGTGGCGATCAGGTACGCCGGGGTGACGTCGTCGGCGTACCGGACGGTGGCCTTCTCGGTGGCGTAGTTGACCGTCGCCTCGACGCCGTCCAGCCGGTTGAGCTTCTTCTCGATCCGGGCGGCGCAGGAGGCGCAGGTCATGCCGCCGATCGCGAGTTCGATCCGATTCGGCGCGACCGGCAACGACTTCGCGGTCGAGGTCATCGCGGCACCTCCTGTCAGTTGTGTCCGTGACCCGGGGTGCCGTGGCCGGCGTCCGGGGTCGGTGCGGTGGTGGTGGTCGGCGCGGCCGGCGGCGGAACGTCGCCCACCACCACGGTGAACTCCGCGGTGTGCACCGCGTCGCCGTGCCGGAAGTCCAGGTAGAGGCGGTACGCCCCGGCCGAGGGCACCTCGGCGGCGAAGGTGACCGCCGGGCCGGCCGGGGTCCGCCCGTCGCCGGGCGCGCCCTCCGGGTGCACGTGCAGGTACGCCAGATCGCCCTGGCGCAGCGCCACCAGGTGCCCGTACGCCCCGAGGTAGGGCTGGAGGTCGGTGACCGGCCGCCCGTCCCGGCTGACGGTCAGGGTGAGCCGGCTGGACCGGCCGGGCTGCGGGGCGCCGGTCAGGGTGACCGTGTAGCCGTCGACGGTGGTGCTGGTGGCGGGTGCCGGCAGCGGCCGCTCGGCGAGCGCGCCGGGGACGGTGACGTCGACCCCGAGGGTCAGCGGCTCCCCGCCGGTCGGAGTGAAGTCGGCGAACGCCCGCCAGGCGCCCGGCCCGGCGAGCGGCGAGGCGACCCGCCAGGTGCCGTCGGCGGCCAGGTCCGGGTGAACGTGCCGGAAGCCGGACAGGTCGCGGCGGGCGACGATCAGGTGCATGCGCTTGTCGTGCGCCACGTCGAAGCGGGTGACCGGCCGGCCGTCCGGGCCGGTGATCCGGAAGGCGAACTCGCCGGCCGGGGCGGTAATCGGTTGCAGGGTGTAGCCGCGGTCGGAGACGAGCAGCCCGCCGGGCAGGTGGCCGGCGGCGTCGCCGCTCGCGTGGCCGGCGTCGGCGGAGTCGTGGTCGGGTGCGGTGGCGTCGTGGCGGGTCTCGGCGGCGGGGGTGACGGGGCCGGCCAGGTGACCGGCCCCGTACGCCGCGCCGAACACCGCCGCGAGGCCGAGGGCGAAGCCGCTCAGCTTAGTCGCCGTGTTCATCGTGGTACCTCGGTTCCTTCGGGTCTTCGGACCCGTCACGCCCCGACGAGGTCGTAACCGGCCTCGTCCACGGCGGCGCGGACGGCGTCCGTGTCCAACGGGCTCTCGCTGGTGACGGTGACCTGGCCGGAGGCCAGGTCCACCTGCACGTCGGTGACGCCCGCGAGGGCGCCGACCTCGGTGCTGACCGAGTTGACGCAGTGCCCGCAGGTCATGCCCTGCACCTGATAGGTGGTGTTGACCATCGCTACTCCCTTCCTGCCGCCCTCATCTTATACCCCCCAGGGGTAAGAGGTGGAGAGACGGCTGCCACTCTCGCCGTTGCCAATACCCGGTGGGGGTATCGGCGACAGATGCGACCGTACCATACCCCCGAGGGGTACGCTATCCTGGACGTCATGACCGCACCGACGACCCCGACCCGGGGCTACACCGCCAGCAAGGACCAGCTGCTCGCGCGGCTCCGCCGTATCGAGGGCCAGGTCCGCGGCATCGAGAAGATGGTCGAGGACGACCGCTACTGCATCGACGTGCTGACCCAGATCTCCGCCATCCAGGCCGCCCTGGACAAGGTCGGACTCGGCCTGCTCGACGGGCACGCCCGACACTGCATGCACGAGGGCGCCGCCGAGGGGCGCGCCGACGAGATGGCGACCGAGATGATGGCCGCCGTCGGCCGGCTGATGAAGCGCGGCTGACCAGGACTTCCGTCCCCCGGCGTCGGGTCGACCGACCCGGCCCGGACGAGCCGCCGTCAGCGTACGTTCAAGATGGCGACCGGGGCCGGCGCCACCCTCGCGCCGGACCGGCCGACCCTCGGGTACAGACGGGAGGGCGGCCAGATGATGTGGAACGGCCCGATGATGGGCTGGATGTGGATCTGGTCCCTGCTGGGGCTGGTGGTGCTGGTCGGGCTGGTGTGGCTGGTGATCCGCCTCACCGAGCGGGACCGCACCGGGAACACCCCCTCCTCGGCCCGGCGCGTCCTCGACGAGCGGTACGCCCGCGGCGAGATCGACGAGGAGGAGTACCGCCGCCGCCGCGCCGGCCTCGCCTGACCGGCCGACGCCGGGTGCCCGGGTCGCGGACGACCCCGGCACCCGGCGCGCTTCGGCTCAGAGCCGGTCGAGCATCTTCCGCATGGTGTCGATCTCACCCTGCTGAGCGGTGACGATCTGCTGGGCCAGCGCCTTGGCGTCCGGGTTGGCGCCCTGGGCCAGCTCGTCCTTCGCCATGGTGATCGCGCCCTCGTGGTGGGCGATCATCATGGTCAGGAACTGCTTGTCGAAGTCCGTGCCGGACGCCGCGGCGAGCTTCGTCATGTCGGCGTCGGACATCATCCCGGGCATGCCGTGATCCATCCCCGGCATGCCGTGCCCGGCGCTCGCCGACGGGGCCGGCCGGCCCCAGGCGGTGAGCCAGCCCGTCATGGTGGCGATCTCCGGCGCCTGGGCGCCCTTGATCTGCGCGGCCAGCTTCTTCAGCTCCGGGTCGGCGGCCCGGCTCTCGGCCAGCTCCGCCATCTGCACGGCCTGCTGGTGGTGCGGGATCATCATCTGGGCGAACATCACGTCCGCGTTTCCGAACGAGGCCGAGGCCCCGGCGGCGGGCGTGCCGGTGCCGCCCATGCCCGGCATGTCGTGGCCGGAACCGGACGTCGAGTTGCCGCCGCAGGCGGTGAGGACGAGGGCGGCGGTGGCGGTCGCGCCGGCCAGGGCGGCCCGACGCGCGAGGGTACGAGTGAACACGGTGGAAGAGCCTTTCGGTGTCGGAACGTAGGCAGCGGGCGGGGACGCGGGACGCCGGTGCTCCGGTGAACCCGCGTCGGACGCTCCTATCTGCGCAGCACCGACACCGTGGCGAGGCGTAGTCCGTACGGCCGGACCGGCGGGGCGCGCGGCCCGGCGGCGAGCCGGAGCGGTCCACCGACGGTCGGGCCGGCGGCCCACCGGGCTCCGAGCAGCACGGCGACCAGCAGTGCGACGGCGAACGCGCCGAGCACCGCCAGGCACACGTCCCAGCCGGACGGATGGCCACCGAGGTCGCCGAGCGGCAGGGCACGCAGGTGGCAGGCATCACCCGGGCAGTCCGGGGCCGTACCGGTGAGGACCGGGAGGTCCGCCATGGCGGCGAGGGCCGAATGAGCTGCCGGGCCGGCGAGAGCCGCGGGCGCTGCCAGTTCGGCGAGGGCCGCAGGCGCCGCCAGGTGGTGGCCGGTCCCGTCCTCCGTGCCGTGGTCGGCCGAGGTGTGCGTGCCGTGGCCAAGGGTGTGCATCGCGGTCAGCCCGACCAGGGTGCAGAGCAGCAGCAGGAGCCGGACCCACCGTCCGGTCGCCGCCGCCTCCGTCGCCACGGCAACCACGGTAGCGGGTGGCGCCGGGCGGCCCGGGAGGAACCGCCGGCCCCGTCCCGCGTCGGCCGCGCGGCGGGTCCCGCTGACTACCATTCCGGGCGACGACCCGGGCCTGCGTCACCCCGCGGGCACCCCCCGGCCGGCGAACCGACCGATCGGGTGACACCTATCCCGCTGTGAATCGTTGGGAGACTCGCGATGGGCGCCGACCACACTCGTCCCGCACCGTCCGCCCCGCCGGGCGTGCGGCGACTGCTCGTCGCCACGGTGGTGCCGCTCTTCGCGATCACGGTGATCGCCGCGCTGGTGCTCTGGCCCCGCGACACCCGGGAGCCGGCGAGCGGCCCGGACCTGCCGCGCTACCAGGGCACGGTGACCCGGGTGGTGACCGAGCCCTGCCCGGTGACGCCGGAGACCCCGGAGGGTGGTCCGGGCGGGTCCGAGGGTCCGTGCGGCACGGTCACCGTCGCCGCCGAGCAGGGGCCGGACGCCGGCCACCAGGTCGAGGCACCGGTCCCGTCCGGGCCGGGCGCGCCCCGGGTCGAGGTCGGCGACAGGATCATCCTGGTCGAGCTGACGGACCCGGCCGACCCGGCGACGAAGAGCTACAACATCGCCGAGCACCAGCGGGGTACGCCGCTGGTCTGGCTGGCCGTGCTCTTCGCCGTCGCCATCGTGGCCTTCGGCCGCTGGCGCGGGCTGGCCGCGCTGGGCGGTCTGGTCGCCAGCTTCGCCGTCCTGCTCGGCTTCGTGCTCCCCGGGATCGGCGCCGGCCAGCCGCCGCTGCTGGTCGCTATCGTCGGCGCCGCGCTGATCATGTTCGTGGTGCTCTACCTCACGCACGGCATCACCGCGCAGACCTCGGTGGCGGTCCTCGGCACCCTGGGCAGCCTGGTGCTCACCGGGGTCCTCGGCACGTTGGCCACCGCGGCCACCCACCTCACCGGCTTCGGCAGCGAGGACGCCACCACGCTCTCCATGTTCCAGCGGGACGTCGACCTGCACGGGCTGCTGCTCGCCGGCATCATCATCGGCTCGCTGGGCGTGCTGGACGACGTCACGGTCACCCAGGCGGCCACGGTCACCGAACTGGCGCACGCCAACCCGGGGCTGTCCCGGCGCCAGCTCTACCGGGCGGCCACCCGGGTGGGCCGGGCGCACATCGCGTCCACGGTCAACACCATCGTGCTGGCGTACGCGGGCGCGTCGCTCCCGCTGCTGCTCCTGCTCGTCGCCGACTCCCGGCCGGTCGGCGAGATCCTCACCAGTGAGTTCATGGCCCAGGAGATCGTCCGCAGCGCGGTGGCCACGCTCGGCCTGATCGCCGCCGTACCGCTGACCACCGGGCTGGCCGCGATGGTCACCACCGCCGGCCGGGGTGGGACCGCCAGCACGCCGGCCGGACCGGGCGGGCCGGTGACGCCGCGTCCGCCGGCGGCGCGGCACGACGTCCTGGCGGCGCTCGGGGAGCGGCACGGGCCGGAAAGGACCACGGAGCCGGCATGGTGACACTCCGCAGCGTGACCACCGATTTCAAACGCGACGCTGGTCACGCAGGGCCACGACGAAATAGGGCTTCTGGTCGGCTTCCGGACGTAGAACCCCGCACGCACTCTCGGGTAACCTCGCTCCCGGTCACCGCCGAAGGCGCGCAGCGGCGCCAGCGGTGCCACCGCCCAATCGCCCACGGGCGAGCCGGGGAACCAGGTACCTGGGGTGAATCCGCGCCAGCGGTAGGGGCCACTTCCGTCCCGAACCCGGCAGCTAACCCGGTCGGCGGTCGACGGAAGGGAACACTGTTGACGGCACCCCTGCGCCGCTGGTTGACACCCCTGGTGGCCGTGTTCGCCGCGTGCGCCGTCCTCGCCGGGCCCGCCCCGGCGCTGGCCGCGCCGACCAACCCCGCGCCCGCGGAGCACGAGGAGGACGGCGACCTCCTCATCACCGACGCCATCGCCCAGGCGAACAAGAACTACCTCCAGGCGAAGAACAAGCTGGAGAAGTCGAAGAAGCGCCAGCTCCAGCTGGCCCTGGAGGTCCGGGCGGCGCAGCAGCAACTCGACGCGCTGAGCCCGCAGGTCACCGCGATCGCGGCGCAGTCCTACCGGACCGGCCGGCTGGGTGCGATGACCATGCTGCTGGAGAGCAACACGCCCGACTCGTTCGTCCGCCGGGCCGCCGCGCTGGACGAGCTGAACATGGTGAACGCGCAGAAGCTCGCCGAGGTCAACGCGGCGAAGAACCGCGCCGAGCAGGCGAAGCTCGCCCTCGACGCCGAGGTGCGCGAGCAGCAGAAGCAGACCAACGTGATGGCCCGCGAGAAGGCCGAGACGGAGAAGGCACTGAAGTTGGTCGGCGGCATCGGCTTCACCGGCGGTCTGGTCTCGGCCACCTCCCCGGTTGCCCGGATGGGGCCCGGTCGGACGGCCGACGGCGACTGGAAGCCGGAGTCGTGCAGCGAGAACGACCCGACCACCTCCGGCTGCGTCACCCCGCGCACGCTGCACGCGTACAAGGAAGTGCGACGGGCCGGCTTCAATCGCTTCGCGGGCTGCTACCGCTCCGGTGGGCCGTGGGAGCATCCGAAGGGCCGGGCCTGCGACTGGTCGCTGCAGAAGAGCGGCTTCTCTCCCTGGCACAACAACGACACGCGGATGTACGGCAACAACGTCGCCGCCTTCCTCATCCGCAACGCCGACCGGCTGGGCATCTACTACGTGATCTGGAACCGGCAGATCTGGTTCCCGGCGACCGGTTGGAAGTCGTACAGCGGACCATCCAACCACACCGACCACGTGCACATGTCGCTGCTGTAGCGACCTCGTGCACCGGCAGGGGCCGTCCCGCACGTGCGGGACGGCCCCTGTGGCGTTTCCGGTATCGGTTCAGCCGGCGACGGTGGTGGGCGCCGGGTCCGTGGCCGCGGCCGGGCCGGGCAGCGTCGGGGTCGGCGTGCGGGCCGGTACCTCGGCCACCGTCCGCACCTCGCCCGCGCTGAGCCGGTACGACATGCCGACCACCCCGCACCGCCCGGCGGACACCCGCTCGGCGAGTACGGCGGAGCGGGCCAGCATGGCCTCCACGGTCTGCGCGATGTGGATGTCGACGATGCCGTCGACGTCCTCGACGCCCTCCCGGGCGGCCCGCAGCAGGCTGGGGGCGACGGCGTCCACCAGCGCGCCGAGGTGCCCGGCGGCGGACGTGCCGGTGCGCACCGACTCGCGGGCGGCCTGCACCGCGCCGCAGGAGTCGTGGCCGAGCACCACGACCAGCGGGGTGCCGAGGACGGTGACCGCGTACTCGACGCTGCCGAGCACCTCGGGCCCGACGGTGTGCCCGGCGGTACGGACCACGAAGAGGTCGCCGAGGCCCCGGTCGAAGATGATCTCGGCGGCGAGCCGGGAGTCGGAGCAGCCGACGATCACCGCGAACGGGTGCTGGCCGTCGGCGACGGCGGCGCGGTGGCCGGCATCCTGATTGGGATGGCGGGGGGCGCCGGTGACGAACCTGCGGTTACCGGCGGACAGCTCCGCGAGTGCCTGTTCCGGAGTGGTCGGCGTCAATGCAGTGCCTTCCTACGACCTGGTCGACCCGGCCGACGGCGGAGGCGGCCTCGCCGACCACCGTCACACGCAGCAGAAGGCGCGTCAAGGTTTACACGAAGCACGTTTCGTGCGTTGAACCACACTTGACGGCGGGCCGGGCGGCCACAGGTTCGGGGCCCGCCGGCGCGTTTCGGGACCGGGCCAGGGGCGGCCGACGCCACGCCGGGCCATACCATGGCCACCATGGCGACGACAGCGGGCGGGAACGGGAGCCCCCGGAACTGGACCTTCCTCACCAACCACGGGCACGTGCTGCTGGCGATCGCGCGCAACCCCACCGCCCGGCTGCGCGACGTGGCCGACGAGGTGGGGGTGACCGAACGCGCCGCCCAGGCGATCGTCGCGGACCTGGAGGCCGGCGGCTACCTGCGGCGTACCCGGGTGGGCCGGCGCAACGAGTACACGATCAACCCGAGCGGCCACTTCCGCCACCCGGCCGAGGCCGACCAGCAGGTCGGCGCCCTGCTGGCGCTCTTCACCACCGAGCCCGCGGAGGGCTGACACCGTCCACCGCGCCCGTCACCGCACGACGGGCGGGGCGACGGTAGTCTCACCCGCGTGCGCGACAGCTTGCGGTCGGACGGGACGACGGTGAACGCCGGTACCGGACACCGATTCCGGTCCATCCTCAGTGGAGCGGTCGCGGCGCTGCTCGGCACCGCCCTGGTGGCGCCCGCCCCGGCCGCGGCGGCGCCGCCGAAGTGCGGCCCGCCCGGCAACCCCGCCCCGACCCAACCGACCTGGGCACTGGACCGGCTCGCCCCGGAGGCGGCCTGGCGCGTGACCCGGGGCAGCGGGATCACCGTGGCGGTGATCGACTCCGGCGTCTCGCCCCGGCACCCGCTGCTCCGCGGCAAGGTGCTGCCGGGCACCGACTTCAACCACCTGGCCCAGCTCGAAGGGCAGTGCGACCTCGTCGGCCACGGCACCCTGGTCGCGGGCATCATCGCCGGCCGGGAAGGCACCGGCGTGCCGTTCAGCGGGGTCGCGCCCGAGGCGAGGATCCTGCCGATCCGCATCCTGGCCGACAACCAGCGCACCTTCGACGAGTCGATCCCCGCCGAGATCGGGAAGGCGATCCGGTGGGCGGTCGACCACGACGCCGACGTGATCAACCTGTCCCTGGTGACCCTGAACAGGAAGGAGCTCAAGGACGCCGTCGACTACGCCCTCAGCAAGGACGTCGTCCTGGTGGCCGCCGCCGGCAACCGGCAGGAGAACCAGCAGGACCAGCCGGCGTACCCGGCCGCGTACGACGGGGTGATCGCCGTCGCCGGCATCGACGAGAAGGGCGAGCACGTCGGCAGCTCGGTCACCGGGGACTATGTGGACATCGCCGCGCCCGGCCTGAACATCGCCGGCCCGGCCCCCGGCGGCTCGGGCTACCTCTACGAGCCGCAGGGCGGCACCAGCTTCGCCGCCGCGTACGTCTCCGGGGTGGCCGCCCTGATCCGGGCCGCGCATCCGGAGCTCACCCCCGAACAGGTCCGCTACCGGCTGACCCGGACCGCCGACAACCCGCCCGACGGGCACAACGCCGAGGTCGGGTACGGGATGGTCGACCCGTACCGGGCGGTGACCAGCCTGCTGGGCACCCGGGCCAACCCGCCGCTCGGCGCGATGCCGAAGCCCGAGCCGCCGGCCGACCCACTGGCGTGGCAGCGGACCGTGGCGATCTGGGTGGCCGCCGTCGGCGTGCTGCTCGCCGCCGTCCTGCTGACCCTCCGGCCGATCCTGACCCTCGGCCGCCGGCGCGGCTGGCGCCCCGGGCGTCGCCCCCCGGCGCTGGACGCCTGACCGGGCCGAAACCGCCCTGAGGGGCACTGCTCCGGGTCGCCCGGAAAGCACTGCGGCTCCGACCCGGCAGAGCCGGACCGGAGCCGCAGAAGACCAGTCGGGTCAGTTACCCCAGACCTTCGAGTTGCTCATCTCGGTGGTCATGTAGTTCTCGCGCGCGATGCCGACCGCCTGGCCGATGTCGTTCAGGACCTTGTTGATGTCCCGAACGGCGGCGTCCCACTGAGCCTGGTGCTGCTGGTAGGCGACGCGGTCCTGGCCCTCCCACTCGAGCCTGGTCAGCATCGACCGCAGCGTGTCCAGCTTCTCGTCGATGGTCCGCGAGATGGCCTGCATCTGCTGGTTGCTGCTCTCGAGGACAGCGTAGTCAACCTTGATGCTCATCAGTTCCTCCTCTGCCTGTCTTCGCGGATCACGGGTTGAGAGCAGAGTGGAACTTGTCCAGCATCTGCTGCTGCTCTTCGTCGTTGACCTGGTGCGTCGTGCCCGACTTGTCGAGCAGGTCGGCAATGTTGTCCATCGCCGTCAGCAGCTTGACCGTGTCCTCGTTCCAGCGCGTCATGAGCGACTGGAAACCGGTCGACGCCTGGCCCTTCCAGGCCATCGCCAGGTCGTCGACCACGTTCCACAGCTTCTTGAGCTCGCCATCGACGTCGCTGCGCGTGGACCGCACGTCACTCGCGGCGGTGTGCAGAGTCGCTGCACTGACCTCGAACGCCATGCTTCACACCCTTCCGTCATCTTCGTGGCGGCGGATCCGCCGCGCCCCTCCCCCGCGGCAAGGCGTACGCACCCCACCGACGGACACTTCAATCAGACCGTAGCGGACGACGTCCAACCCGCGCAGCCCTGCCTTCGGACCGTGCTGATGCCGCACGCCAAGAGCCGCAACGGATCACACCGACGACAGTACGAGATGGACGGTCGCCCACCGCACGCTCCCCCTCCTCACGACGGCCGCCGGTAGGACTTCACGTGCATCACCAGGCCGAACGCCAGGACGGCCAGCAGCAGCGCCACGGCCGGCCACAGCACCGGCTTCTCGACCGCCCGCCGGGCGACCACGACCAGGAGCGCGACGGCCCCGGTGAGGATCGCCACCTCGGCGCCCCGGCGGGCCCGCGCCGAACGGCCGAGTTGGGCGACCAGGGCGAGCCCGAGAAAGACCGGGAACGCGACCAGGAAGTACAGGAACAGCCAGTAGTCCAGGCCCATCGCGGCTCCTCTCTCGCGTCACCGGTAAGCGATCGACATCCGTTGGTCCCTCAGGCGGGCTCCGTCCACGCGGTCTGGATCAACTGCTGCCCGTCCCGGCGGCGGACCATGGTGCCCCGGCCCGGCGGCTGCGGGCTCGGCCGCAGGTTGCCGAAGACCGCGCCCTCCTCCCGGTTGCCGGACATCAGCAGGCCCGGCGAGTCCAGCTCGCGCAGGCGTTGCAGCACCGGCTCGTAGAGCGCCCGGGCCACGCCGCCGACCCGCCGCGTGATGATCAGGTGCAGGCCGATGTCCCGGGCCTGCGGCAGCAGCTCGGTCAACGCGCTGAGCGGGTTGTTCCCGCCGGAGGCGACCAGGTCGTAGTCGTCGACCAGGATGTAGAGGTCCGGCCCCTTCCACCAGCTCCGGTCGCGCAGCTGGGCGGTGGTCACGTCCGGGCCGGGCAGCCGGTTCTGCAGGGCGCTGCGGATCGAGCCGAGTCCCTGGCTGAACACCTGGTTGGACGGCGCGTAGTCGAGCAGGTGGTCGCCCTCCACCGCGCCGAGCAGGCCACGCCGGTAGTCGGCGATGACCAGCCGGGCCTGCGCCGGGGTGTACCGCTCGGCGATGCCCCGGGCGATCAGGCGCAGCAGGTTCGTCTTGCCGCACTCCGCGTCGCCGAACACGGTCAGGTGCGGTTCGTTCGTCAGGTCCAGGTATACCGGGGCGAGCGCCGACTCGTTGACGCCGATCGGGATGCCCGGGACCGAACGGTCGACGACCTTCGCCAGCTCGGTGACCGGCAGCTTGCGCGGCAGCAGCCGGACCTTCGGCGCCGGGCGCCCCGGCCAGTTGGCCGCCACGTGCCGGGCCAGCGCGACCGACGCCTCGGTCAGGTCCTCGATGTCGCGCTTGCCGTCGATCCGCGAGACCCCGGCGAGGAAGTGCAGCTTGTCGCGGGTCAGACCGCGACCGGGCGAGCCGACCGGCACGTTCTGCGCGGCCCGGCGGTCGATCTCCGACTCGGCCGGGTCGCCCAGCCGCAGCTCCAGCTTGGTGCCGAGCAGGTCGCGCATGTTGATCCGGATCTCCGCCCACCGCACGGCGGTGACCACCACGTGTACGCCGAAACCGAGGCCACGGTTGGCCAGGTTGGTGATGGTCTGCTCCAGCTCCTCGTACTCCTGGCGCAGGGTGTTCCAGCCGTCGACCACCAGGAAGATGTCGCCGAACGGGTCGTCGGCGAACTCCCCGGCCGCGCGGCGCCGGCGGTAGCTGGCCACCGAGTCGATGCCGTGCTGGGTGAACCGCAGCTCCCGCTCGTCGATGATCGCGACCACCTCGGCGACGGTCCGCCGGACCGCCTCGGTGTCCCGCCGCCCGGCCACCCCGGAGGTGTGCGGCAGGCCGTCCAGGCTGCGTAGCGCGCCACCGCCGAAGTCGAGGCAGAAGAACTGCACCTCGCGCGGGGTGTGGGTGAGCGCCAGCGAGGCGAGCATCGAGCGCAGCATGGTGCTCTTGCCGCTCAGCGAGGCGCCGACGATGACCACGTTGCCGCCCGCACCGGACAGGTCGACCATCATCGGATCGCGCCGCTGCTCGTACGGTCGATCGACGATGCCGACCGGCACGGTGAGCCGGCCGCGCCCCGGCCAGTCGGCGGTGGTCAGGCCGTACGTCGGGTGCACCTTCAGCGGCGGCAGCAGCTCGGCCAGGCCCGGCGGGTCGGCCAGCGGCGGCAGCCAGACCTGGTGCGCCTCGCGACCCTGGCCCTTGAGCCGGTCGATGAGCACGTCCAGCATCGCCACGGCCTTGCCGTCGCCGGTCTGCTCCGGCTCGGGCGCGGTCTCCACCCGGGCCGGCGCGGCCGGCGCCGGCACGTAGTCGATGCCGTACGGGACGATGCGCCGCTGCACCTGCGCCCGGGTGGACCGCTGCACCTGCCCCGGCGCCCGGTACGGCCCGGAGACGTACGCCGCCCGGAACCGGAGCATGGTGCTGGTGTCGGTCTTGAGGTAACCGTGGCCGGGCGCGTTCGGCAGCTCGTACGCGTCGGGCACGCCGAGCACGATCCGGCTCTCCACCGCCGAGAAGGTCCGCAGGCCGATCCGGTACGACAGGTGGGTGTCGAGTCCCCGGAGCTTCCCCTCTTCCAACCGCTGGCTCGCCAGCAGCAGGTGCACGCCGAGCGACCGGCCGAGCCGGCCGATCATCACGAACAGGTCGATGAAGTCCGGCTTGGCGGCGAGCAGCTCGCTGAACTCGTCGCAGATGATGAGCAGGCTGGGCATCGGCTCCAGCGGCTCACCGGCCGCCCGGGCCTTCTCGTAGTCGTACCGGGAGACATAGTTGCCGGCCGCCCGCAGCACCTCCTGGCGGCGGTTCATCTCGCCGGCCAGGGCGTCGCGCATCCGGTCGACCAGCGGCAGCTCGTCGGAGAGGTTGGTGATCACCGCGCTCGTGTGCGGCAACGCGTCCAGCGAGGCGAAGGTGGCGCCACCCTTGAAGTCGACCAGGACGAAGTTGAGCTCCTCGGACGAGTGGGTCACCGCCAGCGCCCCCACCACCGTCCGCAGCAGCTCGCTCTTGCCCGAACCGGTCGCGCCGATGACCAGGCCGTGCGGACCCATGCCCTCGTGCGCGGACTCCTTGAAGTCCAGCTCGACCACGTTGCCGTCCGGCCCGACGCCGAGCGGGATGCGCAGCCGGTCGCGGTGGCTGCGCGGCCGCCAGGTCTGCCGGGTGTCCACGGCGGCCGCGTCGCCGACGCCGAGCAGATCCGGCAGCTCCATGCTGCGGGCCAGCGGCTCCTCGGTGCTGGCGCCCTGCTGCTGGGAAAGCCGGTAGGGGGCGATCTGCCGGGCCAGGCCCTCGGCCGCCGCCAGGCTGAGCCGGTCCGGCCTGCCGAGCCGGGACGTGGTCGTGCCCCGGACCAGGTCCAGCCCGGTGCCGTCCCCGGCGTCCAGGCAGAGCAGCCAGCGGCCCGCGTCGCGCGGGACCGTGCCGGAGAGGTCGATGACCGTGGCGCCGAGCAGGCCCGGCCCCATCAGCGCACAGGTCGCCGAGACCTCGCCGCCGTCGAGCACCACCACGATGTGCGGGGCCGTGGTGAGCGGCTTCGCCTCCGGCGCGAACCGTGGGCGGCCGCCCAGCTCGTTGGCGAGCGCCGTCTCGGCCTCGGCCAGGCTGGCGAAGACCATCCGGCGGGCGCCCGCCGCGTCCGTACGCCCCGGGTGCTGGGCGTGCGGCAGCCACTTCACCCAATCCCACATCGGCTGTCGGTCGTGCGCGGCCACCACCGCGACGATCAGGTCGTCCGGGGCGTGGAAGGTGACCAGCTGCCCCAGCGCGGCCCGGGCCAGGCCGAGCACCGCCTCCCGCTCGCCGCGCAGCGCGATCCGGCTGAACGCGCGCAGCGACAGCGCGGTGGGCAGGTCCGGCACGCTGGAGTGGGCCCGGACGAACCGGCGCAGCGCGATCGCGCTCATCGGCTCCAGGTCCTCCACCGGCTTGGTCTCCGGCGGCACGATCTCCACGGCCAGCCGCTGCGGGCCGAGCGCGATCCGGGACTCGCCGAAGTCGTCCTCGGTGATCCGCCGTTCCCAGAGCCGCCGCGAGGCCGCGACCGACCAGAGCGCGTCCGGCTCCGGGTGCCGCCAGGTCATCGCCGCGCGCTGCTGCTCGGCGGCCCGCCGGGTGCGCTTGCGCATCTGGGTCAGGTAGCGCATGTAGTCACGCCGCTGGGCGTTCAGCTCGGCCTTGTCGTTACCCCCGTTGCCGAGGGTGCCGACCGCCATGCCGAGCATCGAGACGCCGAACAGGCCGCCGGCGACGTACGTCATCATGCCGCCGCCGCGCCCGGCGTAGAGGAAGGCCATCGCGCCGACGCCACAGAGCATCGGCAGGATCATCAACACCTGGCCCATGCCCCGGGGCTGCTGCTCGGGCAACTCCGGCGGGGACTCCAGCAACACCTCGCCGCGCGGCAGCGCGGGCCCCGGTTGACGCGGAAGCCGGCGGAACACCACCGTACTCACGGCTCTCCTCCCCAGAAGTGGCCCTGATCGTGGTCTGCCAACGGCCCGAGACGTCGGGTGGGCAACCTGTGCGACCGCCATCGTAGGTAATCTCCCGGAGGCGTCGTGGACCCATGGGGGGCGACGTCACCGGCCGAGGTGGATCGTAGGCGAGCACGAGGAGGCCACAGTGGCGACGAAGACGGCGACCGGCGGGCTGAGCCGGATCACCATCGTGGCGCCCCGGACCAGGATGGATCTGGCGGTGCCGTCGGACGTCCCGCTGGCCGACCTGCTGCCCACCCTGTTGCGGTACGCCGGTGAGGACCTGGCCGACGAGGGCGTGCGGCACGGCGGGTGGAGCCTGTCCCGGCTCGGCGGGCCGCCGCTGGACGGCGGCCGTACCGCCGCGCAGCTCGGCGTCCGGGACGGCGAGGTGCTCTACTTCAACCCCCGGGCCTCGGCGGCGCCCGAGATCGTCTTCGACGACGTGGTGGACGCGGTCGCCACCGCCACCAACCAGCGTCCCGGCACCTGGCAGGTCGGCACCACCCGCTCGTTCGCGGTGCTGTTCGCCGGGGCGGCCCTGGCGGCCGGCGCGGTGGCGGCGCTCTTCGCCGGCCCGCCGCAGCTGCCCGGGGCGCTGGCCGCGCTGGTGGTCTCCCTCGCCCTGCTGGTGACCTCGGCGGTGCTGTCGAGGGCGGCCGGCGACAGCCGTACCGGTGCCGTGCTGGCCATGGCCGGCCTCGGCTACGCGGCGATCGGCGGCCTGCTGGTGCTCGCCGGGGACCGGAAGCTGAGCGACCTGGCCAGCCCGCACGTGCTGATGGCCGCGACCGCGGTGGTGCTCTTCGGCGCGGTGGCCGCGCTCGCCGTCGGCGACCGGTTGCCGCTCTTCCTCGGCGCGGTGGCGGTGGGCGTCGCCGTCGGCATCGGCGCGGTGCTCTGCCTGGCCTTCGGCATCGGCGCGGCGGCCGCCGCGGCGGTGGTCGCGACGATCGCGTTCGCCGCCCTGCCGGCGCTGCCGATGGTCTCCTACCGGCTGGCCCGGCTGCCGGTGCCGTCGATCCCGACCGGCCCGGACGACCTGAGGACCGACACCGAGTCGGTGGACGGCCCGCAGGTGCTGCGCAACAGCGAGCGGGCCGACTCCTTCCTGACCGGCCTGCTGTGGACGGTCTCGGTGCTGGTTCTCGGCGGTCAGCTCGTGCTGGCCGACAACGGCCGGCTGCCGTCGGTGCTGCTCTGCCTGGTGCTGGCTCTGCTCTCGCTGCTGCGCGCCCGCCCGTTCATCGGCCGGGCCCAGCGCACTCCGGTGCTGCTGGCCGGCACGGTCGGTCTCGGGCTGGCGGCCGCGGCGACCTTCGGCGCCGGCTCGCTCCCGGTCCGGCTCGGGCTGATCCTGGGCGGCCTGCTGCTGGCCGCGCTGATCAGCCTGATCTACGGGCTGACCGTGGCGGGCAAGCGGATCTCGCCGGTCTGGGGACGCACCCTGGACATCGTCGAGATCCTGCTGATCGTCGCCCTGGTGCCGCTGGCCGTCTGGGTCTGCGGCCTCTACGGCTGGATCGTCAACCTTCGACCGTGACCGTGCCCATCACGGTGGCCACCGGCGCGGTGGCGTAGACGCCGGGGCCGTGCTGCCCGTCCAGCGGGCGGGCCGGCACACCGGACCGCTTGGCCACGTCCCGGACGACCTTCACCAGCGCGGCGGCGTGCCCGTCCATCGCCGCCACCCGCAGCAGCGGGGGCACCCGGCGGCCGCCGGGGAGTACCACCGCCGCGACCGTGTGCGACGGGGCGGAGGTGGCGGTCACCGCGTCCACCAGCGCGCCGAGCGAGCCGTTGGGGCGGACCCGCAGGGCCAGGCAGCGCTGCGTCCAGCCGCCACCGCTGAGGCTGGTCCAGCTCTCCACCGGGGCCTGCGGCGCGAGGTCGAGCCCGGCGCCGGAGACCACCGCCGCGTGCAGCTCGTCCCGGCCGAGGACGCGGTGGTGGAGGCCGGCGGCGTTCAGCGCCTTGCCCAGCCGGCCCATGCCGGCGGCGACGGTACGGTGCACCCCGCGCAGGCCGCCGCCCCGGCTCACCGTCTCGGCGCGGGCGTCGGCGACGGAGAGGCGCAGCGCCACCCAGACCGTCCGGTGCGCCGCCGGCGGGCCACCCGGCGCCGGGTACCAGACCAGGGTGTGCGAGACGACCTGGGCCTGGGTGACCGGGCCGGCGAGGTCGGCGAGCACCGCGAGCGCCCGGTCCACCACGGCCGCCTCGATCGAGCCGGCGGGGCTGCCCGGACGGCCGGTCAGCGCGACCGCCGCGAACCAGCCCCGCTCGTCCTGCCCGACGCCGATCCGGGTGCCGCGCTCGGTCAGCTCGACCACCGTCAGCTCGGGGGCGAGGGCGGCCAGTCGCGGATCGCCGGACGGCACCGCGCCCCGCGCCCGGTCGCGGCGCCGGCGCAGCCGGCGGCGGAGCGTCAGGTCCTCGTACCACCAGCGGCCGCCGCGCCGGGCGAAGGCGGCCACCACCGCGATCAGCGCCACCGCGCCGACGGCCGGGAGCAGCCAGGGCGGGCCGGCAGTGGCGAACCACACGGCGAGCGCGGCGCACTCCAGCACCACCAGCTGGCCGACCACGACCGGGCCGAGCCGGCCGCGTCGACGCCTGTCGGCGGGGGTGACCGGACGGTCGTCCGGGGTAGCGGGGGCGGTCGCCGTACGGCCGGGTGGCGCCTGGACCTGCGTCATCGGTGAGCGTCCCTTCTGGACATCCTGGGCATCCGCCGGATCGGTGCGACGTCGGAGGGCGGGCGGGGTCCCGGTGGACCCCCGACGGCCCCTTATCGTAGGGAAGCCCGCGACGGAGTTCGGACCTGATCGTCGCGGACCCACCCCCGTCGGAGGTTAGTCATGCGGACCCGCCGCGATCAGGTGCAGGCGTACCGCTTCGTCACCCGCCGCATCGTCTCCGCACTGCTCTCCGGTGACCCGGAGACCAACGACCTGCCGATGCGGCGGCTCGGCATGGCGGTGTTCGGCAGCATCGTCGCCGCCGCCGTGGTGCTCGGCGGCGCGGGCGCGTACGGGCAGTTCACCGGCAACGCCGCGCCGTTGGAGCCGAACACGCTGGTGATCGAGCGGGAGACCGGCGCCACCTACGTCTTCACCGACGACGGGTTGCTGCACCCCACGCTCAACTACGCCTCCGCCCGGCTGATCCTCAACGAGGCCGACGCCCCGGTGCGTACCATGTCGCAGGCCGCCATCAAGGACCGCCCGCGCGGCCGGACGGTCGGCATCGTGGGCGCGCCGGACGACGTGCCGGACCGGAAGTCCCTGGTCGGCCTCCCCTGGTCGGTCTGCGACGTGCCCGACCCGGTCGACCCGCAGCGCTCCACCACGCGGCTCGTGATCGACCGGCAGTTGCCGGGCGGCACCCCGCTCACCGACGAGGCGGTGCTGGTCCGGGTGGACGGCACCCGGTACCTGCTCACCGGGGGCGCACAGCTGCGCGTCGCCGGCGACGAGCAGGCCCTGGTCGCGCTGAAGATGGCCGGCGCGCCCACGCTGACCGTGGGGCAGCAACTGCTCAACGCGGTGCCGGTCGGGCCGGAGCTGCGCAAGCCGAGCATCGACGGGTACGGCGGCTCCAGCAGCGTGTCGGTGGCCGACCGGCCGGCACGGATCGGCCAGGTGTTCCGGGCCGCCGACCAGTACTACGTGCTCACCCGGCAGGGGCTGGTGGCGGTCAAGGAGATGACCGCGCTGCTGCTGCTCGGCGACGGCGGTCAGATCACCGACATCACCCCGTCCCAGGTCGGCGAGCTCCTCACCGACCGGCGGCTGGACGCCGAGGGCCTGCCGCAGAAGCTGCCCGCGCTGCACGAGGTCCGGGCCGGGCGCCCCGTGCTCTGCGCCAGCTACCGGTCGGGCGGGCCGGGCCAGCCGCCGACCACCACGCTGGAGGTCTACGACCAGCGGCCGGCCGAGCTGACCGCGACGACCGGGGTCGCCGCGCGGCAGAGCGCCCGGGACGCGGTGCGGACCGCCGAGAGCGTGCTGCTGCCCGGTGGCAAGGGCGTGCTGGTGCAGGCGGCGGCCGGGGACACCGGGAAGGCGGCAGCCGGCTCGACGGTCTACCTGATCACCGCCCAGGGGGTCCGCTACCCGCTCGGCACCGCCTCCGGAGACGCCCGCGCCGCCCTCGGGTACGGCGGCGTGACGCCGCTGGCGGTGCCCGCCTCGCTGCTGGCCCTGGTGCCGACCGGGCCGGCGCTGGAGCGGCGGGACGCGATGAGCTTCTTCGACCCGGGTGCCCCGTCGGGCGACGCCGCAGCGGACAAGCCGGACCAGCCAGACACTCCGGCGCCGTCAGGATCGTCGCCCGCGCAGGGCGGATGACCGGCATCGGCGGTCCGATGTGGAGGGCCCCGGCGGGTACGGGTCGCCTTGGCTGGCCCGGGTCGACTAACCTGAGCGTGGCCAACGGTTCTCGACGATGACTACGGGGATGCAGCCATGACCGGGCGCACGACAGTAGACGTACTGTCCTTGGAGGACTTTCACCAGCGGCTCGAGCGGCGGCTGAGCGAGGCCGAGTCGGTGTTGAAGAAGCTCAACACCGAGATGCAGTGCCGGCCGCCGGCGCTGGGTGCCTTCACCGACGCGACCGACAACGCCCGTCGCTACTCCGAGACGCACGCGAGCTTCGCCAACCACGCCGAGCGGCTGCGTCGGGCGATCGTGGCCGCCCAGGAGGCGACCAAGACGATCATGACGAACTACCGGACCGCCGAGGCGCGCAACGCGGCCGCCGCGGCCGACATCATCGCCGCCCTCTCCGGGCTCAGCGAGGCGATGAAGCCGGCGAAGGGAGAGGATCCGCGTGTCTGAGTACACCCAGCGCTACGAGCACGTCAGCCACAAGGAGCTCTACCAGGGCGTCACCGCGGGCGACCCGAAGCAGATCGACGGGCTCAGCGCCCAGTGGAGTTCGATGAAGGACACCCTGGAGGGCCTCGGCCGGGACCTGACCAAGGATCTGGACGCGCTCGCCAAGACCTGGTCCGGCGACGCCGCCCGGGTGTTCCACCAACGGCTGAACCTGGTCGTCGACTACTCCGGCAACCTGGCCGAGGGCATGGCCGGCATCAAGCAGGGTCTCGGCATGATGGCGACGGAGCTGCGCACCGCCCAGTCGAAGGCGGAGAGCCCGGAGGAGACCGACGACAACGACAAGCTGGTCGACGGGGCGGTCAAGGGCTTCCTGATGGGTGGCGCGGCCGGCGCGGTGATCGGCGGGTTCGTCGGGCACGAGCAGGACGAGGCCGAGCAGGAGAAGGCGCACCAGCGGATGGTGCAGGTCGTCGCCAACCTCGCCGAGGGCTACGACTTCTCCGCGTACGGGCGGATCGTCGTGCCGGAGGAGCCCCCCATCCACCTCCCGGGCAGCACCGACACCTCCGGCCCGACGCTGGGCAGCGGCCCCTCGGTGGGCACGCCGTCCGGCGGGCCGAGCTCGGGCACGTTCGGTCCCACCTCCAGCGCCACCGCGACCACCTCGGGCGTCCACCACACCGCGCCGACCAGCGGCACGGCGGGCGGCGACCCGGGCACCGGCCCCGGCGCCGGCAGCCCGGGCACCATCGGGTCGGTCGGCGTCACCGACCCAGCCGGCACCTCGCTCGCCGGCGCGGCCCCGCCGCTCACCAGCACGGGCCCGACGACCGGTCTCAGCGGCGCCACCTTCACCGGCACCACCCCCACCGCTCCGACCGCCGGCGGCAACTCCTTCTTCGGGGTGCCCGGCGTGGGCACCGGCTCGCTCGCCGGCTCCACCGGCGGGGCGGCCGGTCGGCCGGGCGGGCTGGAGAACCGGTCGGCGGCCGGCACCGGCCGACTCGCCGGCGGCCGCGGTGCCGTGATCGACGCCGAGAGCCGGTCCAACGGCGGCAAGGGCACCGGGGCGCGCTCCGCGATGCCGGGCCGCAACGGGGTGCTGGGCAAGCACGGCCAGCACGACGAGGACGAGACGGATGAGCACCTCACCTGGCTGACCGAGGACGAGATGGTCTGGGGCGACGGCCGGTCCGCCCCGCCCTCGGTGCTCGGCACCGACTGATCGCCTGCTGACCGACGGCGCGGCGCCCCTCCGACGAGGGGCGTCGCGCCGTTCGTCGTTTCGACTGTCCGGGTATACCTACGTGGTATACCTGCTGTGTATAGTCGCGCCATGTCGATCGGCCACACCTTCCTCGGGCTGCTGGAGTCCAGTCCCCGGCACGGATATGACCTCAAGCGGACGTACGACGAGCGGTTCGGGCACGCCCGTCCGCTCCACTTCGGCCAGGTCTACTCCACCCTGTCCCGGCTGCTGCGCAACGGCCTGGTGGCGGTGGACTCGGTCGAGCCCGGCGAGGGCCCCGAGCGCAAGCGGTACGCGATCACCGAGGCGGGGGTGACCGACGTCCAGCGGTGGCTGTCCCAGCCGGAGAAGCCGGAGCCGTACCTGCAGAGCCTCCTCTACACCAAGGTGGTGCTGGCGCTGCTCACCGACCGGCCCGCAGCCGACCTGCTCGACACCCAGCGCGCCGAGCACCTGCGGTTGATGCGCGAGCTGACCCGCCGCAAGACCCACGGCGACCTCGCCGAGCAGCTGATCTGCGACCACGCGCTGTTCCACCTCGAGGCGGACCTGCGCTGGCTGGAACTCACCGCGGCGCGGCTGGACGAGCTGGCGAAGGAGGTACGGGCATGACCGCCGAGCCGCTGCTGGTCGGCGAGGACCTGCACCGGTCCTTCGGCCCCACCCCGGCCCTCGCCGGCGCGTCGATCTCCGTACGCGCCGGCGAGGTGGTGGCGGTGATGGGCCCGTCCGGGTCCGGCAAGTCCACCCTGCTGCACTGCCTCGCCGGCATCGTCCGCCCGGACCAGGGCTCGGTCCGCTACCGGGGCACCGAGCTGACCGGCCTCTCCGATGCGGGCCGCAGCGCCCTGCGCCGCCGCAAGTTCGGCTTTGTCTTCCAGTTCGGACAGCTCGTGCCGGAGCTGACCTGCCTGGAGAACGTGGCGCTGCCGCTGCGCCTGGAGCGGGTGCCGCGCCGGGAGGCGGAGCGGCGGGCCGCCGAGTGGCTGGCGCGGCTGGAGGTGACCGACGTCGCCGGCAAGCGCCCCGGAGAGATCTCCGGCGGGCAGGGGCAGCGGGTGGCGGTGGCCCGGGCGCTGGTCACCGGCCCGCGGGTGGTCTTCGCCGACGAGCCCACCGGGGCGCTGGACTCGCTCAACGGCGAGCGGGTGATGCGCCTGCTGGCCGGGGCGGCTCGGGAGACCGGGGCAGCCGTGCTGCTGGTCACCCACGAGCCGCGGGTGGCCGCGTACTCCGACCGGGAGGTGGTGGTCCGGGACGGCCGGACCCGGAGCCTGGAGCAGGTGCCGTGACCGGGGCGGACCCCCGACGGCGCGGCGGCCGGCTGCGCGCGGGCTACGGCGACCTGGTGATGGGTGCGCGGATGGCGGTCACCGGCGGACGATCCGGCTGGACCCGGACGCTGCTGACCGCGCTCGGCGTCGGCATCGGCGTGGCGATGCTGCTGCTCGCGGCGGCGGCGCCCGGCGCGATCGACGCCCGCGCGGAGCGGGGCGCCGCCCGCAACGACCTGGGGCCGCCCCGGTCGGGGCTGCCGGCGGCGGGCAGCCTACTGATCGCCCCGGTCGACACCGTCTTCCGGAACCACCCCGTGCGGGGGCGACTGCTGCACCCGGAGGGCCCCGACGCGCCGCTGCCGCCGGGGTTGACCGCGTTTCCGCGGGACGGCGAGGTGGTGGTCTCGCCGGCACTGCGGGAGCTGCTCGACTCGCCCGACGGGCCCCTGCTCGCGCCGCGGCTGGGCGGCGCCCGGGTCGCCGGCACCATCGCCCCCGCGGGCCTGGCCGGCCCGCACGAACTGGCCTTCTACCTCGGCCGCGACAACCTGACGGCGGACCGCGCGACGCGGCTCGACCAATTCGGCGCGGGTGGCCCGGCGGAGGAGTTCAGTCCCCTGCTGTGGCTGCTCGTCGTGGTGGTCGTCGTGGTGCTGCTGCTGCCGATCGTGGTGTTCCTCGGGGCGGCGGTCCGCTTCGGCGGCGAGCAGCGCGACCGCCGGCTGGCCGCGCTCCGGCTGCTCGGCGCCGACGCCGGCATGGTCCGCCGGATCGCCGCCGCCGAGGCCGGTGCCGCCGCGCTGCTCGGGCTCGCCGTGGGCGCGGGGTTCTTCCTCGCCGGCCGACAGTTGGCGACCCTGGTGTCGCTGTACGACATCAGCGTCTTCCCGGCCGACCTGCGTCCGGTGCCGTGGCTGGTGGCGGTGGTGGCGCTGGGCGTACCACTGCTCGCCGCGGGTATGGCGCTGCTCGCGCTGCGCCGGGTCGTGGTGACGCCGCTGGGCGTCAGCCGTCAGGCGACTCCGGCCCGACGACGACTCTGGTGGCGGCTGCTGCTGCCGGTCACCGGGCTGGCGCTGCTCCAGCCGCTCGCCGACGTGCGAACCACGCGTGCCGTGGCGACCGACGCCCAGGTCGCGGCCGGCGCGGTGCTCCTGCTCATCGGCACGGTCACCCTCCTGCCCTGGCTGGTCGACCTGCTGGTACGCCGGCTGCGCGGCGGACCGCCGCCGTGGCAGCTCGCGGTACGGCGGCTCCAGCTCGACAGCGCCGCGTCGGCCCGGCTGGTCGGCGGGGTGGCGGTGGCCGTGGCCGGCACCATCGGGCTGCAGATGCTGGTGGCCGGGGTGCAGGACGAGTTCCGGCAGGCCACCGGCCAGGACCCGGATCGCGCGCAGGCGATGGTCTCGCTGTACGGGCCGCCGGAGTCCCGGCAGGCACTCGCCCGGATCGCCGCCGTACCGGGTGTGGCCCGGAGCCTCGCCACCGTGTCGTTCGTGGCGTTCCCGGCGCCCGCCGGCGTGGCCCGCACGGACGACTCGCCCGTCGAGGTGCGGGTCGGCGACTGCGCGGCCCTGGCCGAGTACGCCGACCTGGGCGGCTGCGCCGATGGGGACGTCTTTCTGGCCTGGCGGGACGGCCCCGTCCCCGGCGTCGGCCCGGGGACCCGGCTCGGCTTCGGCGGTGGCGCACCGACCTGGCGACTCCCGGCAGACACCCGGACGGTGCCGGCGCGGGACGATCCGACGGGTGGGCGGGGCAACGGTCTGCTGGTGACGCCCGGCGCGCTGGCGTACCGGCCGCCGCACGAGGCCTCGGCCACCGCGCTGGTCCGCCTGGATCCGGCGGACACGGACGCGGTGGAACGGCTCCGTAGCGAGGTGGCCGCGATCGACCTGACCGCCTCGGTCCTCACGCTGGACGCGACCCGGGAGAGTCGCCAGTTCGCCAACGTCCGGCGCGGGCTGCTCATCGGCGCGGTGGTCACCCTGCTGCTGATCGGGATGAGCATGCTGGTCGGCGTTCTGGAGCAGCTGCGGGAACGGCGGCGGCTGCTCGCCACGCTGGTCGCGGTCGGGACGCCCCGGGGCACCCTCGGCTGGTCGGTGCTCGGGCAGACCGGGGTGCCGGTGCTGGCCGGGCTGGTCCTCGCCGCGGCGATCGGGATCGCCATGGGCGCGGCGCTGCTCCGGATGGTCGGCGCGCCGGTGGTGGTGAGCTGGCCGGTGGTCGGGCTGGGCGTCGGCCTCGGCGCCGCGGTCGTGCTGCTGGTCACCGGCGCGAGCCTGCCGGTGCTCTGGCGGCTGACCCGGCCGGACGGGTTGCGCGCCGAGTGAGCCGGACGGTCCGTCCACAGCGCATCGTGGGCCGGGTCACGTGTTCCGGGCAGCTCATCGGGGTGCATGAGACGGATCTGACCGATAGGTTGAAACGGTGCAGTCCGTAGCGTTCGCCCCGCCCGTCTGGGCGGCCACGCTGCGCAGCCTGCGCCGGCTCACCCGGATGGCGGCGACCGCACTGGTGCTCGTCGTCGGGCTCAACGGCCTGACCGCGCCCGTTCCCGCCGATCCGCTCCGTCCGGTCTCGACGGTCCGCCCGCTGGCCGACCTCCGGGTCGCTCCCGGGCCGGTGGACGCTCCGGCGGTCCTGCCCCTGGCCGGTCCCCTCGAGGTCGGGGCGACCGCGCCGGCCACCGGCGTACCGGCAGGCCCCGTCGGCTCCGTCGGCCCCGTCGGCTCCGCCGGCGCGGCGGCCCGGACGACCGTCGCCGTGGCGCCGCCCGCCGATCCCGGCCGGGAGTCGGTCACCCGCCGCGGCCCGCCGCGCGCCTGAGCGCGCCGGCCGCCCGCGCGGCCCTGGCATCCCTCGCCGTCCTTCTGGGTACGGACCTAGCCGTACCGGCGGCGCTCCTCCGCCCGTCGCCGGGCCCCAGACCGTTGATTCCGACCGTCCCACCACGAGGTGCTGGTGATGCAGACCGTCTTCTCCGCCGTCCTGTACGACGTCCCCCAGGCCGCCGTGATCTGGCTGGCCCTGATCGCCGTGGCGGCAATCGTGATCGCCGCCCTGATCGTCCGCCCGGACCGGTTCCGCGCGGTGTTCGGCGAGCGGATCAGCGAGGCGGCCCGGCCGAGCAGCCTGGAGCTGGCCGCCGAGGCGCGCGAGCGCTCCCGCGAGCGGGCCCGGTTCGCGCAGGAGGTGGAGGTGGCCGCGGCCCGGTCGGCGGCCACCGCCGAACGGCGCCGGGCCGAGTGGCTGGCCACCCAGGACGAGGTCGAAACGGCGTGGCAGGCGTACCAGGCGGCGGAGGAGGACGTCAGCCGGCTGGCCGCCGCCGCCGCGCTGCCGCTGCCCCGGACGGCCCGCACCCCCGCCGAGTACGCGGACCGGGAGCGCTGGCTGCACCGGGCGGCAACGGCGGCGCAGGAGCGTGGGGAGATCACGGTCGAGCAGCTGAGCGACATCCTGCAGCACCGCGGCTGGGACCCGCGTCGGCACCCGGTGGAGCAGGAGCTGCTGCTGCGCCGGCTGATCCGGGACAACGTCCGCGCCCGGCACGAGGCCGCCCAGGAGCGGGAGCAGGCCGCCTGGCGGGCCGCGGAACTGGCCGCCGCCGCAGCGCGGAGCCTGCGCCAGGAGGCGTACGCGGCGACCCGGCCCGACCCGGAGCGGCACACCCCGCTCTCCCTCGTGGACCTGACCGGGCCGGAGACCACCCGGGAGCTGCCGGCTCCGACCCGGACCGAGTCCGGGTCGGCGGCCCGGGGCCGCGCGGCCGTGCCGGCGTTCTGACCGCCGGGCGGAGCTGGCCCGGTTCGGTTAGCGTGACCTCGTGTCCCGCGAGACCTGGATCCTGCTGGTGCTCGCCGGCGTCGTCGCGTTGGCGACGCTGGTCGGCGCGGTGCTGCTCGCCGTCCGGGTGGTCCGCACCTATCGACTGCTCGGCGCGCTGGGCGCCGGCGGCAAGCTCGCCTTCTACGGCGCGCTGATCTACACGATCCTGCCGGTCGACCTGCTGCCCGACCCGATCTACCTGGACGACATGGGCGTGCTGGCCGGCACCCTGTTCTACCTTGGTCGGCTGGTCGCGAAGCACCGCGCGGCACAGCGCGCGCTGCCCGATCGGCCGGAGTCCCCGGCGGCGTCGGGCCGCCCGCACCGCCCCGTGTCATGATCGGGCCCGGGCCGGCGGTCGGCCCGGAGCGAGGCACCGAGGACGGGACATGGCGGGCGACCACCGGTTGGACCCACACGACGCGCGGGTCGCCCGGTTCTTCCGGGACCGGCATCTCGCCACGCTGACCACGCTGCGCGCCGACGGCACCCCGCACGTCGTGCCGGTGGGCGTCACCTTCGAAGCGGACGCCGGCCTGGCCCGCGTGATCACCTCCGGCACGTCGGCCAAGGCGCGACACGTCGCGGCGGCCGGGCCGGAGGGCACGCCGGTGGCGGTCTGCCAGGTGGACGGCCGCTGGTGGCTGACCGTGGAGGGGCGCGCGGTGCTGCGCCGCGACCCGGCGTCGGTCGCCGAGGCCGAGCGCCGGTACGCCGAGCGCTACCGCGAGCCGCGCCCCAACCCGGAACGAGTGGTCATCGAGATCGCCGTCACCCGCCTCCTCGGCAGCCTCCCACCCGCCGGCTGACCCCGATCCCGCCGCCCCTGCGGTCGATCTCAGCGCGCCTTCGGCTCATCCCCGCTCCCGCGATCTCGGGACTGCTGGCGTCCGCCTACAAAGTTGATGACGTGGATGATTCACGCCCTCCCGATCCGCTCGACTCGTTCGTCGAGATCGGCACGGCTACCGGCCGCGCCGATCCGTCTGCGTCATCAAGTTCGTAGCGTCCGCCTCCTCCTACGGGGACCGCGCCCACCGCACGCGTCCGGCGCGCCAACGCGCGTGGTATCCGCCCTGATGTCCGGTCCGGGGTGTGCCCGGTCACCTCGGCTTTGGAATCACCGAGGGCCAGGAGTCGTTGCACATCCCGTGAGCGGGCGGGCTCTCCCCCCGCGCCCCCGAGGAACGGCCGAGCGCCACTCCCGGTGCTGCTGCGTCCCGGCGACGGGACGACATCAACCCCCGAATGGAGCTTCGACATGAACTCGATCGTCCGTAAGAGCATGCTGTCCGTCGCCGGTCTCGTCATGTCCGGTGGCGTCGTCGCCGGCCCGGCCGTGGCCGCGCACGCCGCCCCGGCGCAGGCGAAGCCGGTGACCGCGAACAAGAGCGACAAGAGCGACAAGAACGAGCGCAGCGCTCGCTTCGACTACCAGGCCCAGCCGAACTTCTACTACTGCGGCCCGGCGTCGACCCGGATCGCGCTGTCGGCCGAGGGCAAGACGGTGAGCCAGGACGAGCTGGCCGCCAAGCTCGGCACCACCGAGAACGGCACCGACTCGGCGATCGACATCACCCGGGTGCTCAACGAGTACACCGGTGGCAAGTACAAGACCACCGAGATCCGGGACGACGCGGCCACCAAGGAGCAGGTCGAACGCCTGCGGATCGACGTGAAGGCCGCCGTGGACCAGGGCCGCCCGGTCGTCGCCAACATCCTCGGCGGCGCACTGGACATCGACGGTGTCGAGCACAGCTACCCCGGCCACTACCTGACCGTGGTGGAGTACAAGAACGACGGCAACACGGTGCTGATCGCCGACCCGGCCAGCCCGAACGAGCCGACGTACTGGATGGACGTGACCGAGCTGGCCAACTGGATCGCGGGCCGCGGTTACAGCTCCTGACCGAGCAGCGCGAAGGGCCGGTCTCCCCCGTGGGAGGCCGGCCCTTCGGCCTGCCCGCGCACCGCTAGCATCTGGACGTGCGGCGACCGGTGATCTTCGACCTCTACCACACCCTGGTTCCCGGCGGTGACCCCGAGCGGGACCGGGTGGTCGGTGAGATGGGCCTGATGGTTGGGGTGCCGCCCGCCGACCTGGTCGCCGCGTACCACGCCACCTGGCGGGAGCGGATCACCGGCTGGGACGTCGCGGAGACGGTCCGGCTCCTGGCCCGGCGGCTCGGCGGGTCGCCGACCGAGGAGCAGGTCGCCCGGGCGGCGGCGCATCGCCGGGAGCTGGCCGTCCGGCTGCTGACCGGCGCTCGCACCGAAACCCTCGCGGTGCTGGACGCGCTGCGCGCCGACGGTCATCCGATCGGCCTGGTCAGCAACGCGACGGCGGAGACCGCCGAGGCGTGGGGCTCGACCGCACTGGCTCGCCGCTTCGACGTCGCGGTCTTCTCCTGCGACGTCGGCCTGGCCAAGCCGGATCCGGCGATCTACCGGCTGGCCGCGACGCGGCTGGGCGTGGACCCGGCCGACTGCGTCTTCGTGGGCGACGGGGCCGACGGTGAACTGGCCGGCGCGGCGGCGGTCGGCATGACCGTGCTCCGGACGACCGAGCACAACAACACCGACCCGGAGTGGCAGGGCCGGGCCATGGCCGCCCTCGGCGAGCTGCCCGGCCTGCTGCACACGGGATGAACCGCCGGGCCGGCGGGCTAATCCGCTGGTCGACCCGCCGGCCCGCCCGTAACCTGCCGCCATGACGGACCGGATCGCGCTCGCCCCGCTCGTGGCCGACCTGGACGACCTCTTCGAGCTGGCCGACGCCGAGCCGGACACCGCCATGCGGCGGCACGTGCCCCGGGTGCACGACGAGGCCGGCATCGACTGGCGGCGGTACGTCACCCCTCGCTTCGCCGAACGGTTCAACGGGCTGATGATCCAGGGCCACGCCGAGGTCGGCCGGGTGCTCGTCGCCTGCTTCCCCTCGGCGGAGGTGCTGGACCGCTGGCTGCCCACCGCCGCCCCCGGCGACCTATTGGTCACCCACCATCCGATCGACCTGCGCAACGGCCACCCGTCCGGGGTGTGGGCGGCGGGTTTCGTGCCGATCCCCGCCGCCCGGTTCGCACAGCTCCGCGACGCCGGGGTCAGCCTCTACGCCTGCCACGCGCCGATGGACGTCTCGCTCCGGGTCGGCACCGCGGCCGCGATCGTCGAGGCGCTCGGCGGCGAAGTGGTGGACCGGTTCTGGCCGTACGGCGACGGGCACGCCGGCCTCGTCTGCACCGTGCCGCCGCTGAACAGCGACGCCCTGGTGGTTCGGGCCCGCCGGATCTTCGGCGTCGACCTGGTCGAGGTGGAGGGGCGGCGCCGGGACACGATCGACCGGATCGCCGTGGTCGGCGGGATCGGCGACGACGCGACGGAGATGGCGTACGCCGAGCGGCTGGGCGCGCAGGCGTACCTGACCGGGGAGCTGCACGTGCGGATCGAGGGCGAGCGGGGCCGCCGCAAGTACGAGCGGGTCCGCGAGTTCGCCGCCGGAACGTCGATGACCCTGGTCGGCGTCTCCCACGCGGCCAGCGAGCAGTTGGTGCTGGAGACCCAGCTGGCCCGCTGGTTCCGCGAGCGGCACGGCGTCGAGGTGGTCCCGCTGCGCGAGCCCGAGTGGTGGCGCTGACGGTCGCGCCCTCCCGCCTAGGGCAACGAACGGCGAGGTGGGACCTCGGTCAGGGGCTCGGAGGGTGCGGGTCGAGCGGGCGCTCGAAGAAACTCTCCAGCACCACCACGGTCTGCGTGCCCGTGACGCCCTCCACCTGGAACAGCCGGCGCAGGCTGGCTTGGAGCTGCTCCGGCGTGCCGACCCGGATCTTCACCAGCAGGGACGCGGGGCCGGCGATGACATGCGCCTCCTCCACCTCCGGGAGCGCGGCCAGCGCCTCCCGGGTGGGGTCGTCCCCCATCCAGGCGTTCGCCTCGACCAGCACGAACGCCAGCACTCCCCGACCGACCGCGGCCGGGTCGACGTCCACCGTGGTGCGCCGGACCACGCCCTGCTCACGGAGCTTGCGGACCCGCTCGTGGACGGCCCCCGTGGAGAGCCCGACCGTCCCGGCCAGCGCGGCGTACGACTGGGTCGCGTCGCGTTGCAGCGCGGCCAGCAACTTCCGGTCCACCTCGTCCACCGACGACCTCCGTTCGGAGAATACCCGCTGTACCGATTCTGGTTCGGTCATGCTAGCTTGAAGCCGAACGTGAGTCACGGGGCGGAGGCGTTTTCGGTGGACCGGTTCAGGACACGTTTCGAGGTGCTCGACGAGCGGTTCCGTCGGGTCAACGGCGACGAGTGGGTGGAATGCCTCTGGACCGGGGGCCGCTGGCTGGAGGGACCCGCCTGGTTCCCCGCCGGCCGACACCTCGTCTTCAGCGACATCCCCAACGACCGGCTGCTGCGCTGGGACGAGACCACCGGCGCGGTCGGGGTGTTCCGCCAGCCGGCCGGCTACGCCAACGGGCACACCGTCGACCGACGGGGGCGACTGGTGAGCTGCGAGCAGGGCCGACGGCGGGTCACCCGGACCGAGCCGGACGGCACCGACACGGTGCTCGCCGAGCGCTGGCGGGGCCGCCGGCTGAACAGCCCGAACGACGTGGTCGAGCACTCCGGCGGGTCGATCTGGTTCACCGACCCCAGCTACGGCATCGACAGCGACTACGAGGGGCACCGGGCGGAGAGTGAGATCGGCGGCAACCACGTCTACCGGGTCGACCCGCAGGACGGCGTGGTGCACCGGGTCGCCGACGACTTCGAGCAGCCCAACGGGCTGGCCTTCAGCCCGGACGAGTCCCTGCTCTACGTGGTCGACACGCGCGCGAAGCACCTGCGCCGGTTCCGGGTGACCGAGGGCGGCACGCTGCGCGGCGGCGAGGTCTTCGCCACCTGCGACGCCGGCTCCTTCGACGGCGTACGCCTCGACGACGCGGGGCGGGTCTGGGCGGCGGCGCACGACGGGCTGCACTGCTTCGACCCGGACGGCACCCTCCTGGGCAAGCTGCACCTGCCCGAGGTCGTCGCGAACTTCACCTTCGGCGGAGCGCAGCGCAACCACCTCTACATCTGCGCCTCCAGCTCGCTCTACAGCCTCCGGGTGAACGTCAGCGGGGTCCGTTACCCCGGCTGGTGATCACTCCTCCGGAGCGACCCGCTGCAGGGTGTCCACGTCGGACACGATGACCGCCTCCGTCGGGCAGGAGTCGGCCGCGTCGAGCACCGCCTCCGCGGCGGGATAGCGCGGCGACCTGCTTGTCGTGCTGGTCGGCGAAATCCTTGGCCTTGTCCATGAAGTCACTCATGTCGGGGCCTCCCTTCGTTACGTCAATGCCTAACCTGCGGCGGAAAGCGCAAACGCGCCGCCGATCGGCACGGGACCCGACGCCTCCGGGTGTCGGATCCGCGCGGGTCGGGTATCGAACGGCCACGATCGAGGAGGGCGACGTGGTCGAGGACGACGGCGGGCGGACGCCCGTGCTGACGCAGGGGAGGACCGCACCGGAGACGGGCGGCGGGCCGGCGGGGCCCCGGCAGGCCTGGACGGCACTGCCCTGGCCGGTCCGGACGGCCGTGACGTGGAGCGCCTGCCTGGTGGTGGTGGTCACCGGGCTCTGGCTGCTGGGAAAGATCGCGGTGCTGCTGGCGCCGCTGGCCGTCGCGCTGGCCGGCACCCTCTTCCTCACCGCCCTGCTCGACCCGGTGCTGCTCCTGCTGCGCCGGATCCGGGTGCCCGCCGCCGTGGCGGCCCTGCTCACCATCCTGCTGCTGCTCGGCGTACTGGTCGGCGTGGGCGTGCTGGTGTGGAACCTGACCGCGAGCCAGTTCGGCGAGCTGAGCCAGCAGCTCGACCAGGGACTGGAACGCACCCGGGACTTCGTCACCTCCAGCCTGCCGATCACCGACGCCCAACTCGACAAGCTGATCAAGCAGACCCGGGACGGGCTGAGCGGCAGCGCCCCCGACCCGGTCGGCGGGGCGCGTACGGCGACCGAGGTGGCCGGTTCGATCCTGCTCGCCCTGGTCCTGCTCTTCTTCCTGCTCAAGGACGGCCGGTCGATGTGGCGCTGGGTGCTGCGCCGGATGACCGGCCCGAACCGGGAACTCGCCGCCGAGGCGGGCCGGGCCGGCTGGCGGACGCTCGGCGCGTACAGCCGGGGCACGATGGTCGTCGCGGCGATCGACGCGATCGGCATCGGGTCGGCGCTGGTGCTGCTCGGCGTGCCGCTGGCCCTGCCGCTCGCGCTGATCACCTTCCTCGGCGGGTTCGTGCCGATCATCGGCGCGACGGTGGCCGGGGCGATCGCCGTGCTGGTCGCCCTCGCCGCCAACGGCCCGACCACCGCCCTGCTCGTGCTGGCCGCGGTCATCGCCGTGCAGCAGATCGAGGGCAACCTGCTGGAGCCGCTGGTGATGAAGCGGCAGGTGCAGCTGCACCCGGCGGTCATCCTGGTGGTGGTCACCGCCGGCACGCTGATCGCCGGCATCGCCGGCGCGTTCGTCTCCGTCCCGATCGCGGCGGTCACCTGGCGGGTCCTGGACACCGTCCAACGGCACCGGGCGGCCGTCCCGGCCTGAGCCGTCGGCCGCAGTCCGTCCGGCGGGTCAGGCCGGATGCGGGGTACGAAGCCGGGTGGTGAACCAGCTCCCCGCCTGGTCGGCGACCTGCTCCAGGGTGCCGGGCTCCTCGAAGAGGTGGGTGGCGCCGGGGACGATCCGCAGCTCGGCGATCTCGCCCAGCTGCGCCCGGGCCTGCTCGTTGAGCACGATGACCTGCTCGTCCAGGCCGCCGACCAGCAGCAGCGTCGGGGCGCGTACCGCGGACAGGGAACTGCCGGCCAGGTCCGGGCGGCCACCGCGGGAGACCACCGCGCGGACCTGCTCCGGCCGGGCGGCGGCGGCGACCAGCGCGGCGGCCGCCCCCGTGCTGGCCCCGAAGATCCCGATCGGCAACCGCCCCAGGGTCGGGTCTCCGGCCATCCAGTCGACGATGGCGGCCAGCCGCTCGGCGAGCATGCCGATGTCGAAGCGCAGCTCGGCGGTGATCTCGTCCCGCGCGTCCTCGTCCGGGGTGAGCAGATCGATCAGCACGGTGGCCAGCCCCCGGTCGTTGAGCTGGTGCGCGACGGCCACGTTGCGCGGGCTGTGCCGCGAGCTGCCGCTGCCATGCGCGAACAGCACCACCCCGGTCGCCCCGGACGGCACGATCACGTCCGCAGCCAGCCCACCCTCCACCACCGGAACGGTCACCTCACGCGTCTCCATGCCACCCACCTCCACCCGCCCGCATACCCCCGTTCCCCCCCACCTCACCTCCCCACCCCACCCCCGCCGCCAGCCCCGTCGATCATGAAGCTTGCCGCACTGGAAAGCGCTCTCCCCGCCGCTAACTTCATGATCGACCGGGCGGGGCGGGGCGGGCGGAGAGCGGGCAAGGCCAAGGGGTGGTGGGGGCAGGGTGGGCGAGGGCGTGGGGTTGCCTTGACGTCGGCGGCAAGGTTTAGCGTGGGCGGCACGGGCAGGTCGGGGAGGGTCTGATGCGGATCGGGGAGCTGGCGGAGCGGGCCGGTACGAGCACCCGGACGCTGCGGTACTACGAGACCCAGGGGCTGGTACGGCCACGCCGTTCCGCGAACGGCTACCGGATCTACGACGAGGCGGAGCTGCGCGTCGTGCACGAGATCCGCGCCCTGCTGGCGGTCGGCTTCGGTCTGGACGACATCCGGCCGTTCGTGGCCTGCCTGCGGGCCGGGCACAGCTCCGGCGACGTCTGCCCGGACTCCGTGGCGGTGCTGCGGCGCAAGCTCGCCGAGGTGGACGACTACCTCGACCGGCTCGGCGCGGTCCGTCGACAGCTGCACGACCAGCTCGCCCGCGCGATCGCCCATCGGGAGGAAACATGCCTCAGGACACGCAAGAGAGCCGACTGACCGCGGTCACCGACGCGACGTTCGCGGCCACCGTGCTGGCCGCCGACCGGCCGGTGGTGGTGGACTTCTGGGCGGAGTGGTGCCCACCCTGCCGGGTCGTCTCGAAGCACCTGGCGGAGCTGGCCGAGGAGTTCGGCGACATGCTGCGTTTCGTCACCCTCAACACCGACGAGAACCCGGCGACCACCCGGGCGTACCAGGTGATGTCCGCGCCCACCATGCTGGTGTTCCGGGACGGGCAGGTGGTCGGCTCGATCGTCGGCTCCCGGCCGAAGAACCACCTGCGGCAGAGCTTCGCCGGGCACCTGGACGGTTGAGCCGGCGCCGAGCGGGAACGCGCGGGGTGACCACGGACCCCGACGGATCGCGAGGATCGTCATGGCCAAGCAGGACCGGTCCCGTGAGCAGGAGCTCACCGACCAGAAACGCCGCGAACAGGAGCTGAAGGGCTCGCAGAACTGGGCGGACCGCGCGGCCCTGGCGCGTACCGCCGACGACCCGCAGGCGACGGCGCCCCGGGATGCCGGCGGCCGACCGTCCAACGGCCGCCAGTTCTGACGTACGCGAAGACCGGCCCGGCCCGCGACCAGCGCGGGCCGGGCCGGCTCAGCTGGCGTTCTCCGGCAGGTGCAGCAGGGGCGCCCGGCCCGGCGGCTGCTCCGGCGGCGGCCCGGCCGGGTGCGCGGGTGGCACCGGCACGGTGACCGGCTGGGCGCAGGTGACCCGGACCGTCTCGCCGTGGTGCCGCAGCTCCAGCACCGTGTCCGGGCCGCCCTTGCGCAGCGAGTACGTCGTCTGGTGCGGCCGGACGTCCACCCGCAGCCGCATCGACCGCCACTGGAGGGAGAACTCGAGGCGGCTGAGCCGGCTGGACAGCCGGGGCGAGAAGGAGAGCGTCCCGTCGTGGTCGCGCAGCCCGCCGAAGCCCGCCACCAGGGCGATCCACGCCCCGGCGAGCGACGCCATGTGCACCCCGTCGCGGGTGTTCTCGTTCAGGTCGTGCAGGTCCATCAGGGCCGCTTCGCGCAGGTAGCGGTGGGCGAGCTCCGAATGGCCGACCTCGGCCGCCATGACCGCCTGCGTGCAGGCGCTCAAAGACGAGTCCCGCACGGTACGCCGCTCGTAGTAGTGGAAGTTGCGCAGCTTCTCCAGGCCGCTGAACGCGTCCCCGCGCCAGTGCATCGCCAGGACCAGGTCGGCCTGTTTGACGACCTGCTTCCGATAGAGGTCGAAGTACGGGTAGTGCAGCAGCAGCGGGTACTTCTCCGGCGGCGTGTGCTCGAAGTCCCACTCCTGCAACCGGGTGAAGCCCTCCACCTGCTCGTGCACGTCGAGGTCCGCGTCGTACGGGACGTGCATGGCGTGCGCGGCGTCCCGCCAGGCGGCCGCCTCCTCCTCGCTGACGCCGAGGTCGAGCGCCTGGTCGCGGTAGCGCATGGCGCAGTCGGCGGCGGTCAGCAGGTTCCGCTGCGCCATCAGGTTGGTGTAGATGTTGTCGTTCTTCACCGCGGTGTACTCGTCCGGCCCGGTCACCCCGTCGATGTGGAACCGGCCGCTGCGGTCGTGGTGGCCGAGGGAACGCCAGAGCCGGGCGGTCTCGACCAGCAGCTCCAGCCCGATCTCCCGTTCCAGCCCCTCGTCGCCGGTGACCAGGACGTACCGGCGCAGCGCGTCGGCGACGTCGGCGGCGATGTGGAACGCGGCCGTGCCGGCCGGCCAGTACGCCGAGGACTCCGGCCCCTCGATGGTCCGCCAGGGGAAGGCGGCGCCCTCCAGGTTGAGCGTCCGGGCCCGCTCCTGCGCCTGTTCGAGGGTGGAGTGCCGCCAGTGCAGCGCGTTCCGCACCGCCGACGGCTGGGTGTACGTCAGCACCGGCAGCACGAACATCTCGGTGTCCCAGAACGCGTGCCCGTCGTACCCGGGGCCGGTCAGCCCTTTGGCGGAGATCGGCCGGCGTTCCGCGCGGGCACCGGCCTGCAGCACGTGGAAGAGGCCGAACCGGACGGCCTGCTGGACCTCCGGGTCGCCCTCCACCCGCACGTCGGCGGCGTCCCAGAACTCGTCCAGGTACTCCCGCTGCGCCCGGCGCAACCCGTCCCAGCCGTCCAGCCGGGCCGCGGCCAGGGCCGCCCCGACCTGGTCCCGCAGCGCCGGCAACGAGCGCCGGCTGGACCAGCCGTACGTCAGGTACTTGACCACCCGCAGCTTCTGGCCCGGCTTGAGCACGCAGCCGATGGTGGTGCGGACCCAGTCCTCGTAGCCCTCGGACTCGGTGGTGGTGCGCTCGGGGCCGTGCACGTCGTGCGCCATCGCGGCGGCGAGCCGCAGCCCGCTGACCTTGGTCCGGTGGATGAGCAGCCCGCCGTCGTCGGTGGTCAGTTCCTCCTCGGCCAGCAGCGGGGACTCCAGCACGGCCGCCACCCGCGGGTCGCGGCTCTGCGGCGGCAGGGCCTCGTTGGCGACCAGCTCGGACTGGAGGATCAGCCGCAGCGGCCCGTCGACTGCCTCGACCTCGTAGTTGATCGCGGCGACCGACCGCTGGGTGAACGACACCAGCCGGGTGCTGCGGACCTTGACCTCCCGCCCGGCCGGCGAGCGCCAGTGCACCTCCCGGTGCAGGGTGCCGGCCCGCAGGTCGAGGACCCGCTCGTGGAAGAGAAGTTCGCCGTACCGGACGTCGAGCGGCTCGTCGTCGACCAGCAGCCGGACCAGCTTGCCGTTGGTGACGTTGACGATGGTCTGACCGGACTCGGGGAAGCCGAACCCCGCCTCCGCGTACGGCAACGGGCGCAGTTCGTAGAAGGAGTTCAGGTAGGTGCCGGGCAGGCCGTGCGGCTCCCCCTCGTCGAGGTTGCCGCGCAGCCCGACGTGCCCGTTGGAGAGGGCGAAGACCGACTCGGACTGGGCGAGCACGTCCATGTCGAGCCGGGTCTCCCGAACGTGCCACGGCTCGACCGGGTAGGCCCGTTCCCGGATCACGCGGTAGCCCCGGTCAGCAACTCGGCGAGGTCGGTGACGACCACGTCGGCGCCGTGCGCCCGCAGGTCGTCGGCCTGGCCGACCCGGTCGACGCCCACCACGTACCCGAAGCCGCCGGCCCGGCCGGCCTCGACCCCGGCGAGGGCGTCCTCGAAGACCGCGGCCTGCTCCGGCTTGACGCCGAGCAGCTCCGCGCCGGCCAGGAAGGTGTCGGGATGGGGCTTGCCACGCAGGTCGCGCTCGCGGGCCACCAGCCCGTCCACCCGGGCCTCCAAAAACCGGTCCAGCCCGGCGGCCTGCACCACGGCCGCGCAGTTGGCGCTGGCCGAGACGACCGCCCGGCGCACTCCGGCCCGGACGGCGGCCTCCAGGTAACGCACCGAGCCCTCGTAGACCTCGACGCCGTCGGTCCGGATCCGCTTGAGCAGGATGACGTTCTTGCGGTTGCCCACCCCGTTGACGGTGTCCGCCTCGGGCGGGTCGTCGGGCGCGCCGTCGGGCAGGGTGATGCCGCGCGAGGCCAGGAAGGAGCGCACCCCGTCGGCCCGCGGCTTTCCGTCCACGTACCGGTTGTAGTCCGGTCCGGGGTCGAACGGGCGGAACGGCTCGCCGGTGGCCGCCGCGCGATCCTTGAGGAACGCGTTGAAGGTCTCGGTCCAGGCGGCGTTGTGCACCTTGGCGGTCTGCGTCAGCACACCGTCCAGATCGAAGAGACAGGCGGTCACGTGAGCGGGTAGGCCCAGCATTGCCTGAATCTATCCACCAGACCGCGCGGGCAAACGCGATTCGGACGTCAGCGGTTGGGGCGCAGCGTCCACACCACGGTCAGCACGGAGGTGACGGTGCCGTCCTCGGTGCCGATCTCCACCTCGACCGGGAACTCGGGCCGCTGCCCCGCGTCCAGCTCGGCGATCACCTCGGCCGGGGTACGCCCCAGCCGCGCGGTGGCGCGCACCGGCCCCAGGGCCACCTTCTTGTACGCGATGCTGGCGGTCACGGCCAGCGGCACCGCCCGGTCGAGCACCGGCCCGAACGCGGCGAGCACCACCGCCCCGGAGGCGGTCTCCCCGAGGGTGAACATGGCCCCGGCGTGCGGACCGCCGACGTGGTTGTGGTGCTCCGGGACGTCGGGGAGCCGGACGACCGCCCGTACCCCGCCCTCGGCCTCGGGCGCTACCTCGACGAATTCGATACCGAGCGTGCGAGCGAACGGCACGGCTTCGAGGAGACCGGCCGCCACCTGGCGAGAGTCGATGGACATGCCCGCACGCTACTCGCCGGTAACTTCACCGGCAAGAGGCTGTCCTGCCCCGGTCGCGAGGCCGACACCCGGCATCCCGCCGGCCTGGGACCCTACCGCCGCCCGGCAGCGGACCCGCTCAGCGCCAGCCGATGTCGATCCGGTCGCCGCGCTCGTCGAAGAAGTGCAGCGCGTCCATACGTACCTGGACGGCCAGCGGGTGCCCCGCCGAGACCGCCGGGTACGGCGCGAGCCGGACGGCCAGTTCCGCCGGACGGCGGTGGTGCCGGCCCGGATCGGGCAGCACGCTGGTCCGGTTGCCGCCGCCGCTCGGCGCCGAAACCGGGGCGTCCACCGCGCGCCCGGTGAGCCGCTGCATGACGTGGCCGAACCGGCGCAGGCCACGCTGGCCGGGCGCCGCGTTCTCCACCGGGGTGCCCATCTCGTCCACCATGATCGCGGTGGCGCCGATGTCGAGGAAGGCCAGCGACTCGTGGCCGTGGTGCTCCAGGTAGCGGATTCGCCCCTGCAGGATGTGACCCGGGGTGTCCGGGGCGACCGGGGTGAGCGCCTCGGCCCGCATGCCGACCACGATCCGTTCGCCGTGGTAGTGCGCCACGGCCCGGCTGCGGATGTCGTCCCAGGGCAGGTAGAGCGTCTGCTCGCCGAGGTTCAGCGCCACGTACCGGTCGAGGTGGACGTAGACCGACGCCTCCAGCAGGTTCATCCGGGGGCTGCCGAGGAACGCGGCGACGTAGAGGGTCGCCGGCCGCCCGTACACCTGGGTGGGGGTGCCCACGTCCTGGAGCACACCCTTGCGCATGATGGCGACCCGGTCGGCCATGGTCAGCGCCTCGGCCTGGTCGTGCGTGACGTAGATGGTGGTGACGCCGAGTTCGCGGGTCAGCCCGGAGATCTCGGCGCGCAGCTCGGCGCGGAGGCCGCTGTCCAGGTTGGAGAGGGGCTCGTCCATCAGGAACAGGCCGGGCCGGCGCACTATCGCCCGCCCCATGGCGACCCGTTGCCGCTGGCCGCCCGAGAGCTGGCTGGGCTTGCGGGCGAGCACGTCCCCGATGCCGAGGGCGCTGGCGACATCCTGGATCCGCTCCCCGCGCGGCCCCGGCTCGACCCCGGACAACCGCAGCGGGAAGCCGATGTTGTCGCCGACGGTCATGTGCGGATACAGCGCGAAGTCCTGGAAGACCATGGCGATCTTCCGCTCGCGGGGCGGCAGGTCGTTGGCCACCTCGCCGTCGAGCATGACGGCGCCGGCGGTCGGGTCCTCCAGACCGGCCACCATGCGCAGCACGGTGGACTTGCCGCAGCCCGAAGGGCCCAGCAGCACCATGAACTCGCCGTCGTTGACGTCCAGATTGATGGTGTCGACCGCGACTGTCCCGTCCTGGAACACCTTGGTGACATCCTTGAGCGCGACGGTGGTCACCGTCACCTCCCCAGCTCTCGGCCGAACCCGGGAATGACTGTGACCAGGATCATCGATTTCGCACATCGGGTAAACGTGCCATGTTCGTCTCGTGACAGACCCATTACGCGGATCGGTCGGCTCCGATCCGTAAAGTGACCGGCGAGTAACCTCTTTTTCAGGCCGGCTCGTCCAGAAAGACCCGGCGGACCACCCGCTCGGCGGCGTGCCCGTCGTCCAGGGCGCAGAACCGCGCCCGGAACCGGCGCCGGTCGTTCTCGGCCTCCGGCGAGCGCAGCGCGCCCGACCGGAACACCTCCAGCAGGGCCGGGAAGTCCCATGCCACCGCGCCCGGCGGCTCGGCCACCAGGTCGAAGTAGACCCCGCGGGCCACCCGGTACGCGTCCCAGTCCGGCGCGTACACGACGATCGGCCGGTCCAGCACCGCGTAGTCGAACATCGCCGACGAATAGTCGGTGACCAGCACGTCCGCCGCGAGGTAGAGGTCCTCCACCCGGTCGTGGCCGCTGACGTCCAGCACCCCGCCGGCGGCCGGGCCGCGGGGTCGCCGGTCCCGGTCGTGGAAGTAGTGGCTGCGCATCAGCAGCCGCCCCGACGGGCCGAGCACGTCGCACATCCGATCCGGATCGAACGGCGGCCGCCAGCCGGGCAGGTGCTCCCGGTGCGTGGGCGCGTAGAGCACGACGAACTCGTCGAGCCCGATGCCCAACTCCTTCCGGACCTGCTGGCACTCGTCCGGGGTGGCCAGCGCCAGCCGGTCGTTGCGCGGGTAGCCCACCTCCAGCGTGGTGTACGCGGCCGGGTACGCCCGCTCCCACATCTGGCTGGAGAAGCTGTTCGAGGAGACGCTGAAGTCCCACCGGTCCACCCGCTTCAGCAGCTTGGCGAAGTCCATCCCCATCGCCCCCATCAGGTACCGCTGCTGGTCCAGCCCCATCACCTTGACCGGGGTGCCGTGGTGGGTCTGCAGGTGCACGGAGCCGGGTCGCTTGCGGACGAAGTCCGGGAAGTTGACGTTGTTGACCAGCCAGCGGGCCCGGGCCAGCGCGCGGTAGTAGTCCCGGGTGCCGGCGACCACGTACTCCACGCCGGGCGGGAGGGTGTTCACCCGGTCCCGTCGGACCACCCACACGCCGCGTACCTCGGGGGCGAGGCGGCGGGTGGCGGCGTAGATCGCGGCCGGGTTGCAGGCGTACCCGCGGTACCAGTACGCCGCGAAGACGGCGAGCGTCGGCTCCAGCGGCCGGCGCAGCTCGCCCCGGTAGTACTCGCGCAGCGCCGCGTCCCGGGCTCGCCGCGCCGTGCGCCGGGCCACCGGCAGCACCCGCCGCCGGACCTTCCCGGCGGTCCGCCGGGCCGTCTCGGCCGCCTGGTTGGCGTCGCGCAGCGCGCTGAACGTCCGCCACCGCCCGGTCGCCACCAAGCGGTGCTTCAGGCCTTCCACCCCCGACGGGACCGGGTAGCCGCCGGGCGGCAGGAAGCGGGCGTAGTCGGCGTGGATCTGGGCGAAGAACGCGGGCCGCAGCTCCGGCGCGATCCGCTCGCCGTTGCCGAGCACGGTCAGGTAGTGCCAGATCATCCGCTCGAACACGTCCGCGCGCAGCACCCCGACCGCGCCGTCCCACCGGTCCAGCAGCCGGAACACCCGGTGCCACTGGGCGAACACCTCGAAGTGCCGGTCGCCCCGGGTCCGGGTGATCGCCCCGGTCCGCCGCTGCCGGTAGTTGAGGCAGACCCGGTCCAGCACGCCGATCCGCGACGCGGCCATCAGCGCCGGGTAGCTGAACGAAACATCCTCGTACCAGCCGGGTGCGAAGCGCAGGCCCCGGTCGACCAGGAACTCCCGCCGGACCAGCCGGTTCCACGCGGTGTGCAGCAGCCGCAGGGTCTCCGGCCGGTCCAGCAGCCGGAAGGTCGGCTCGCCCGGCGGCTCCGGGAACACGTCGCGCATCGCGCTGCGGGTGCCGACGTTGTTCCAGTGCGCCCGGACGTGGTCGACGATCAGCACGTCCGGGCCGGTGGCGACGAGCCGGTCGGCCACGTGCGGCAGGCAGCCGGGGACCAGCCAGTCGTCGCCGTCGACGAACCAGACGTACTCGCCGACGGCCCGGTCCAGCCCGATGTTGCGGGCCGGACCGAGCCCGACGTTCTCGGCGAGGCGGACCGGGCGCACCCGGGGATCGCGCTCCGCGTACTCCAGCAGGATCTCGCCGCTGTCGTCCGGGGAGGCGTCGTCGATCCCGATCACCTCGAGGTCGTCGTACGGCTGCTCGAGGATCGAGTCGAGACACTCCCGCAGGTAGCCCTGCACACGGTAGGCCGGTACGACGAAGCTGAGCAGAGTCATCCCGGCCGGCCCTCCGTCAGCCCGGCGAGCGGACACCTCCACCCGTCGGGGCCGGCGTCCGTCGGGCGCGAGCCGGCAGGACCACCCAGGCGAGGACCACACTCGCGACAAAAACCACGAGAAGGTACGCACCGAGTGTAGCCAGAGCGATACTCGCGATTCCGGCGATTGCCGCTAGACCCAGCAGCACCGATCGGCCCTCCCAGCCCAGCGAGGCGGCGTGCAGCGGCGGCGCCACCTGCCGCTTCTCCAGTCGGGCGGTCAGGTCGTAGTGGTGCAGGGTCAGCACGAAGACGTACCCGAAGATCAGCCAGGCGGGCACGCCGCCGGCCACCCCGACCGCGATGGCGAACAGGTACTCCCCGGCCCGCAGCGCGGCCGGGACCAGCCAGTCCAGCGGCCCGTCCGGCGTCGCCCGGACGCCCAGCGCGGCGAGCAGCCAGACCAGCAGGGCCGCCAGGATCACCCAGCGCGGCGTCTCGGCGCCCCACCGCCCGGCCAGCAGGAGCAGCACCGCCGGCGCCAGCGCCGGCAGCACGGCCAGCCACAGCACGCCGACCCTCGGGCGGGCGGCCCGGAGCAGGAAGCGTTCCAGCCCCGACGGGCGGGCCGCCGCGAACCGCTGGACCACCGGGCCGTCGTCCCGGTGCAGGGTCACGTCGACGGTGGTCATCACCGGCACCCGCATCCACCAGGCGCGCAACGTCCGCAGGGCACCGGTGTACGCGAACGCCAGCGTGCCCCAGACCAGCACCGCGCAGAGCGCCACCAGCGGACCGAAGAGCGCGGCGGCCAGCGCGATCAGCGCCCACCGCTCGCCGATCGGGAAGACCACCGTCCGCTTCAGCCAGTACGACACCGAACCGGTGTCCGCCTGCACCTTCGTCGAGGCCGCGTTCAGCTTCCCGCCGATGCCCTCGGCGTCCTCGGCGGCGGCGCGGGGCCGGCGGGCCGCCTCGTCGTGCAGCACGCCGTACCAGGCGTCGGTCATGTGCCGCACGGTCTGCAGGGTCATCGCGGCGATCGCCAGCGCCCAGCCGTAGCGGAAGCCGGCGTGCGTGGCGCCGTAACCGAGGCCGGCGTAGACCACGTACTCCTTGGCCCGGTCGGCCATGGTGTCCAGCCAGCCGCCCCAGGCGCTGAAGTGCCGGGTGTATCGGGCCAGCTGCCCGTCCACGCAGTCCAGCACGAAGCCCAGGTAGAGCAGGACGCCGCCGGCGACCAGCGCGGCCCGGCCGCCGGCCCCGAAGAGCACGGCGGCGGCCACCGCGAAGGCCACCGAGATCATGGTCACCCCGGTCGGGCTCAGACCGATCCGGGCGGCCACCTTCGTCACGTACGGAGACCAGGTGCTGACGAAGAAGGTGGTGAAGAAGTCGTCCCGCTCCTTCACCGACAGACGCAGCTCGGCCTTGTCCTCGTCGACCGCGGCCACCGCCGCCTCGGCTGCGCGCAGCTCCGCCTCCGTGCCCACCCGGTGCGCCACGAGCAGGCGTACCCGATGGGCGAAGATCAGCGACCCGCGCGCCGCGAGGCCGGCGAAGAGTTGGTCCAGCGCGGACGCCGGGTCCGCCCCGCCCGTGGCCGCCCGTTCGGCGGCGGCGGTCAGGAACGCCAGGTCCGCCGGCCCGACCCGCAGCGCACCACCGAAGACGCCGGTCGCGCCCGTCGGGTCGTCCACGGCCACCACCTGGCCGCGGTCCTCGCGGACCGTCGCCCGGCCGGGTGCCGGCGGGTCGGTCAGCACCAGGGCCACGGTCGGGGCCACCGGGCTGGTCGCCAGGTGCTTCAGCACCGCGGTGTGCGCCACCAGGTCGGCCCCGCTGAGCAGCACCGGGCCCCTCGCGGCGGCCAGCAGTTCGGCCAGCTCGGCCAGGTCGGCGGCGACCCGCACCTCGGTCGCGCCGGCCCGCCGCCACTGCCCGGCGAGCCGGTCGGCCAGGCGCTCCCCGGCTCCGGTGGTCAGGCCCGCCGCCGGTCCGGCGGCGAGCACGATCGCGAGCGTCACCGCGAGGAAGCGCTGGCGTACGCCCGCAGCGCCTCGTCGATGGTCCCGTCGACGGTCAGCCGTCCGGCGTCGAGGTAGAGCCCCCGACGGCAGAACCGGGTGAGGTCCTTTTCGTTGTGTGACACCAGCACCAGCGTGCGCCCTTCCGCGAGAAGTCGCTCGATGGTCGCATAGCACCGGGCGCGGAACTCCGCGTCCCCGACCGCGGTGACCTCGTCCATGAGCAGGATCGGGTGGGGCAGGTGGGCGATGATCGCGAATCCGAGCCGCACCTTCATGCCGGAGGAGTAGTGCCGGACCGAGGTGTCCACCGAGCGTTCCACCTGCTCCCCGGCGAACGAGACGATCTCGTCGAAGTGTTTCCGCAGGTAGGCCGTGGACAGCCCGTGCAGCCCGCCCACCAGGTACAGGTTCTCCCGCCCGGTCAGGTCGTTGGAGAAGCCGGCGGAGAGCTCCAGCAGCGGCGCCACCGCGCCGCGTACCCGGATCCGGCCCTCGTCCGGGATCAGCACCCCGGCGATCAGCCGCAGCAGGGTGCTCTTGCCGGTGCCGTTGCGGCCGACCACTCCCACCGTCTCGCCCGGCTCGATCCGGAACGACACGTCCCGCAACGGCCAGAACTGGCCGGCGTCGGCGCTCCGCCCGCCGCGGTGGATCAGCAGCTCGCGCAGCCGGAGCTGGCGGCGGCGGTTGCGGACGAACCGGATGCCGAGCCCCTCCGCCTCGATGATCGCCGCCATTCAGAGTTCCTTGAGCACGGCCGGTTCGAGCCGGCGGAACGACCACCAGCCGGCCGCGAGCACCAGCAGGCTGCCCAGCACGGTCACGGCGAGCAGCCGGGCGTCGGGAAACTCGTCCGGGTACCAGATCGCGTGGTGCAGCTGGAAGATACCGACCAGCGGGTTCAGCTCGTACGCGACCTTGATCCAGGTGGGCATGCCGGAGTCCCGGACCAGGGCGAGCGGGTAGATGATCGGGGTGGCGTAGAAGAGCACCCGGATGATCAGGCGCATGAAGCGCTCGATGTCGCGCATCAGCACGTTCCACGCCGACAGCAGCAGCGCGACCCCGACCAGCAGGACGAACTGCACCGTCACCGCCAGCGGCAGGGAGAGCAGCGACCAGCCGAGCCGGATCTTGCCGTGCGCCACGTAGATCGCCGCGATGCCGGCCAGGATGGGCAGCCCGGCCAGGTACTCGGCGAACCGGCCGGTGACCCGGCCGATCGGGAAGACCTGGCGGGGCACGTTCATCGTGGTGATCAGCCGGGCCTGCCCGGTCAGCGCGTTGGTCGCCTCGGTCAGCGCCGAACTGGCCCACATCCAGGCGAAGATGCCGGTGATCAGGAAGAGCGGATACGACCCGGCCGCCTCGCCGAGGTGCCGGCGGGTGGCGCCGGAATAGAGCACCCCGAAGACGAACCAGTAGATCAGGCCCATCCCGAGCGGTTCGATGAGCGACCAGAAGTAGCCCAGCACGGACTGCTGGTACTTCACCGCGAGGTCCCGTTTGACCAGGATGCGCAGCGAGTTGCGGGCCGACCAGAGCGCGCCGACTCCTGTCGTCACCGTCCCATCCTCGCCTCCGCCGTTCTCGGTCGACAGGGGTACCCCCGGGGTCACCCCTTCGGGTTCAGCACTCGATGACGTTGACCGCGAGGCCGCCCCGCGCCGTCTCCTTGTACTTCACCTTCATGTCCGCGCCGGTCTCCCGCATGGTCTTGATGACCTTGTCCAGCGAGACGGCGTGCACCCCGTCGCCGCGCAGCGCCAGCCGGGCGGCGGTGATCGCCTTGATGCTGGCCACCGCGTTCCGCTCGATGCACGGGATCTGCACGAGGCCGCCGACCGGGTCGCAGGTGAGCCCGAGGTTGTGCTCCATGCCGATCTCGGCCGCGTTCTCCACCTGCTCGGGCGTGCCGGCGAGCGCCTCGGCGAGCCCGGCCGCCGCCATCGAGCAGGCCGAGCCGACCTCACCCTGGCAGCCCACCTCGGCCCCGGAGATCGAGGCGTTCTCCTTGAAGAGCACGCCGATCGCGCCGGCCGCCAGCAGGAAGCGGACCACGCCCTCGTCGGAGGCGCCGGGCACGAACCGGGTGTAGTAGTGCAGCACGGCCGGGATGATCCCGGCGGCGCCGTTGGTCGGGGCGGTGACCACCCGGCCGCCGGCCGCGTTCTCCTCGTTCACCGCGAGGGCGAAGAGGGTGACCCAGTCCATCGCGCGCAGCGGGTCGGTCGCGTCGGCCTCCGCCTCCAGGCTCCGGCGCAGCTCGGCGGCGCGGCGGCGGACCTTCAGCCCGCCGGGCAGCACGCCGTCACGGGCGCAGCCGTTGTCGACGCACTCCCGCATGACCCGCCAGATCTCCAGCAGCCCGGCCCGGACGTCCGCCTCGCTGCGCCAGGACAGCTCGTTGGCGAGCATCACCTCGCTGATCGACAGCCCGGTCTCCCCGGTCACCGCGAGCAGCTCCGCGCCGGTGAGGAACGGGTACCGCACCCGGGTGCTGTCCGGCTTGATCCGGTCCGCCCCGGCCGCCGCCTCGTCCACCACGAACCCACCACCCACGGAGTAGTAGGTCCGGGCCCGTACCTGGCTCCCAGCCCCGTCGAAGGCGGCGAAGGTCATCCCGTTCGGGTGGTACGGCAGCGAGCGCCGCCGGTGCAGCACCAGGTCGCGGTCCGGGTCGAAGTCGATCTCCTGGGTGCCGAGCAGGGCGAGCCGCCGCTCGGCCCGGATCCGCTCCACCCGCGGGCCGACGGAGTCGGTGTCGACCGTCTCCGGGGCCTCGCCCTCCAGCCCCAGCAGCACCGCCCGGTCGCTGCCGTGGCCGTGGCCGGTGGCGCCCAGCGAGCCGAACAGCTCGGCCTGCACCCGCACCACGTCGGTGAGCAGCCCGTCCGCCTTCAGCCCGGCCACGAACGTCCGCGCGGCCCGCATCGGGCCCACGGTGTGCGAACTCGACGGCCCGATGCCGACGCTGAAGAGGTCGAAAACACTGATCATGGCTGCACTTTCCTCGCCGTCGTACCCGTTGTGCGGATCCGGACCGGTGCGTGCCGTGCCCGGTCCGGGACGGCAGGGTGGCCCCCGGGGTACGGGGTCCGACCGGCGAGCCTACCCGCCCAGGTCAGTACCCGTCCGCACGCCGGCACACTCCCGCACGCGGGGGGGCGGTCTGCGCGGGGGCGCGTCGCCGTGGACCCGGCGGGGTAAGCACCTACGGGTGCCCGGGTCGCTGATCCTCCTCGGGGCCGAGGGCGCGACGCGCACCCGTTCCTAGCGTGGAATCCAGCGCGGCGGATCGCCGCAGAAGTGGGAGTACGACGATGAGTCGCAAACTGGTCCGACCCCGCCAGGGGCGCATGTTCGCCGGTGTCTGCGCCGGCCTGGCCCAGCGGTTCGGCATGTCCGCCGGCATGGTCCGGCTGCTGTTCCTGCTGTCGCTGCTGCTGCCCGGCACCCAGGTGATCGTCTACCTGATCCTCTGGATCCTGATGCCCGACGAGGACCGCGTCCGCTACTGACCCTGCGCCTGGCCAGCGACAAGCGTCAGGGGGCGGTGTAGGTGACGGTCACCTTCTCGTAGCCGAGGGAGCGGAGCAGGCCCTCCAGCATCTTGCGGGTGTTCTCCTCGGCCCGGGCGGTCAGCCCGCTGTCCCGGGCGGCGGTGGTGATCCGGTCCTCGGCCAGCTTGTAGACCGCCTGCTGGCGGTTGGGGTCGCCAGCCACCAGGTCGTTGATCCGGTTGATCAGGCCGCGCTCCTCGGCGAAGACGTAGCTCTTCTCCAGGTCGAGGTTGGTCTCGCCGAGCTGCGGCGCGGGGAGCTTGATCTCCACCGACTTCTTGTCGGCGGACTCCACCACCGCCCCGTCGGCGATCTTGGAGAAGTCGACATACGCCTCGACCCGGCCCGCCCCGACGAACAGGGTCCGCTCGTTGAGCAGGAAGTCCGGCACGTTCTTCCGGTCCTTCTGCACGTCGACGACCACCTGGAAGTCGCCCTCGGCGGCCACGTACCGGCTGAGGTCGCGGATCGACTTCAGCAGCGGCGGCTGGCTGCGGTCGGTCTGCTGCTGCGCGAAGGGGTTGCGGAAGTCCGGCAGGATGCCGGTCGCCTGCACGCCGAGCAGCGCCACCACGACCAGCGCGGCCGCGCCGAGCACCCACAGCAGGCCCCGGACCGGGCCGCCGGACGACGCCGGAGCGCCCGGTGCCGGGTCGCCGGCGCCGTCCGCCCGGGCCCGAAGGGCATCACCGGTCGGGTACTCCGGGAACTCCCTGGTGCGCTCGTTGATGTCACCGTCGCGGGCCATTCGCCCTCACCGTCCTCGTCAGACACATCGACTGAGGATGACGTTACGGCCCCCGTGCGACACTCGCGCGGCGAGCGACCCGAACGGGTGAACGGCGGCTCAGGCGAAGGCGGAAACGCCGGTGAGCTGCTGCCCGATGACCAGCTGGTGGATCTCCGAGGTGCCCTCGTAGGTCAGCACGCTCTCCAGGTTGTTGGCGTGCCGCATCACCGGATAGTCGCCCGAGACGCCGTTGGCGCCGAGGATGGTCCGGCACTGCCGGGCGATGGCCAGGGCCTCGCGGACGTTGTTCAGCTTGCCCACGCTGACCTGGTGGGGCCGCAGCTTGCCGGCCTCGGCCAGCCGGCCCAGGTGCAGCGCCAGGAGCAGGCCCTTGTTCCACTCGACGGCCATGTCGGCGAGCTTGGCCTGGGTGAGCTGGAAGCCCGCGAGGGGCCGGCCGAACTGGGTCCGGGTGGTGGCGTACGACAGGGCGGTCTCCAGGCAGTCGCGGGCCGCGCCGAGCGCGCCCCAGACGATGCCGTGCCGGGCCTCGGTGAGGCAGCTCAGCGGCGCCTTCAGCCCGACCGCCTCGGGCAGCCGGGCGTCCGCCGGGAGCCGGACGTCGTCGAGGGCGATCTCCCCGGTCAGCGACGCGCGCAGCGACATCTTGTGCCGGATCTCGCGCGCCGTCACCCCGGGCGTGTCCATGGGTACGGCGAAGCCGCGCACCCCCTCGTCGGTGCGCGCCCAGATCACCCCGACGTCGGCGATCGGCGCGTTGGTGATCCACATCTTGCTGCCGTTGAGGATCCAGTCATCGCCGTCCCGGCGGGCCCGGGTGGCCATCGACGCCGGGTCGGAGCCGTGGTCCGGCTCGGTCAGCCCGAAGCAGCCGACCGCCTCGCCGGCCGCCATGGCGGGCAGCCAGCGCTGCTTCTGCTCCTCGCTGCCGTAGCGCCAGATGGCGTACATGGCCAGCGAGCCCTGCACCGAGACCAGCGAACGGACGCCGGAGTCGCCGGCCTCCAGCTCCAGGCAGGCCAGCCCGTACGCGACGGCCGACGCGCCGGCACAGCCGTACCCGGTCAGGTGCATGCCGAGGAGGCCGAGCTTGCCGAACTCGCGGGCCAGCTCGCGGGCCGGGACCTGGCCGTCCTCGTACCAGCCGGCGACGTGCGGGCGTACCCGGTCGTCCACGACCTGGCGCACGACGGCGCGGATCTGCCGCTCCTCCTCGTCCAGCGACGCGTCGATGTCCAGCAGGTCGAGAGGAGTCATGCCGTCACCTTAACGAAGACTCAGGGGTGGGTCACTCGCCCTGCGGGCTGAGCACCAGCACCCGGGCGTGGATCTGGTTGCGCCCCTGGAGCGCCGCGCGCAACGCCCGGTGCAGGCCGTCCTCCAGATAGAGGCCGCCGTTCCACTGCACCACGTGGGGAAAGAGGTCGCCGTAGAAGGTGGAGTCCTCGGCGAGGAGCTTGTCCAGCGCCAGCTCGCGCTTGGTGGTGATGAGCTGGTCCAGCCGCAGCGGACGCGGCGGGATCTCCGCCCACTGCTTGAGCGTGAGGTTGTGCTCCGGGTAGGGACGGCCGTCCCGGACCGCTCTGAAGATCAAGGCGCGCTCCCCTCCCCCTGACCCGGCTGGTGATGTCGGTGCCAGCCTAGCCGCACCCGCCACACCGCGTTTTACTCCCTCATGTCGGTTTCGCCGCCACCGTCACCCCGTCGACGTGGGACGAATCGCCTCAACTCCAGCGGCCCCGCCGGACCACCTCGTCCACCGGCCGCCGTCCCCGGCGCAGCGACGGCGACCGGTGGTCGGGAGCCCGGTAACCGATGGTGACCGCACCGATCGGCTGGTACTCCTCGGGCACCCCGAACGCCTCCCGGTACGCGTCGAGCCGCTGCGGCGGGATGCCGAAGAAGCACGCGCCCAGCCCCTCGTCGACGGCGGTGAGCAGCATCAGCAGCGCCGCGAAGCCGGTGTCCACGTACCAGTAGGGCACCGGCCAACGGTCGGTCGACCGGTCCGCCCAGCCCTTGTCCGGCTCGGCGTACCGCTCCAGGTAGACGGAGCGGTTGGCGTGCGGCACCACGATCAGTGGGGCCCGGCGCATGCCGGCCAGCCAGCGTTCCCGACCGCCCCCGCCCGGGGTGGCCGCCGCCCAGAACCGCTCCCGGTCGGCCGGCTCCTCCAGCACCAGGAAGCCCCAGCCCTGGGCGAAGCCCGCCGAGGGCGCCCGGGTGGCGTGCGCCAGCAGCCGGTCCACCACCTCGGGCGGAACCGGCCGGTCCGGGTCGTAGTTGCGGACCATCCGGCGGCGGTGGACGACCTCGGCGAACTCCATGCTCAGGCTCCGGGCCGGATGCCCCAGGCACCCCGCCAGGTCTCGCCGGGGGCCAGCGTGATCAGGCCCTTGCCGGAGCGGAACGCGTCCGCCGGGCAGGTCATCGGCTCGACCGCGACCGAGCGGCGGCGGCGCTCGCCGTGCAGGGTGTCCCCGGTGAACACCTGCCACCAGCCGAACTCGCGGTCCGCCCAGACGTGCACCTCGGCCGCGCCGTCCGGGGCGGCGAGGGTGACCGCCGACCCGCCGTCGGCGTCCCGGTCGACGGCGCCGAAGGCCACGTCGAGCACCGCGTCGCCGATCGCCCGGGGCTCGGTGTAGTCGTACTCGGTGCCGGCGACCTCGGTGACGCCGAGCGGCAGCAGCCGGCTGTCCAGCAGCACCCGGGTCCGCCCCGGCACCCGCAGCGACGTCTCCTCCACCCCGGCCTTGGGCAACCGCAGGTAGGGGTGGACGGAGAAGCCGAACGGCGCCGGTTCGCCGGCCTGGTTGGTCACCTCGTGCTCGGCGCGCAGCCCGTCCGCCCCGACGGTCCACCGGGTGCGCAGCCGCAGCGACCAGGGATAGCCCGGGCGGGGCGGCAGGTCGTAGCCGAGGGTGACGCTCTCCGGCGACTGCTCGACCAGGTGCCAGGAGGCCCAGTTGACCAGGCCGTGGATCGCGTTGCGCCGGGCCGGCTCGCTCAGGTCGAGCTGCAACGACCGCCCCCCGAAGGTGTACCCGCCGTCCCGGATCCGGTTGGGCCAGGGGGCGAGCACCTGGCCGGCCGAGCCGGGGCAGAGCTCGTCCGCCTCGTACCCGTCGAGGTAGTCGACTCCGTCGTGCCGGTAGGTCCGCAGGCCACCGCCGACCTCGACCACGACGGCCTCGTGGCCGTCGGCGGCGATGCTCCACTGTGTCCCCGACGGTGACGACTGCGCGGCATTCTCCATGCCGGCGACCTTAGTCGACGCGCGGAAGGGCCCCCTGTTTACGCCTGCGGCCCTGCTCAACGGGGGGCGGCGGTGGCCGACCGGTAGCGGAGCAGCGCCGGGAAGGCCACCACCAGCAGCACGGCCAGTACGGCGGAGGCGAGGCCGCCGCCGACCATTGCGAAGCCGGTGCCGAACGCCGCCGCCGTCGCGCCGGCCCGCAGGTCGCCCAGGCGCGGGCCGCCCGCGACCACCACGGTGTTCACCCCCTGGAGCCGGCCGCGCATCCGGTCCGGCGCGTAGACCAGCAGCATCGACTGCCGCAGGGTCGCGCTGACCAGGTCGGCGGCCCCGGCGAGGCCGAGCAGCGCCACCACCAGCCAGAGCTGGCGGGCCAGCCCGGCGAGGGCGATCGCCACGCCCCAGCCCACCACGGCGACCACCAGCGCCAGCCCCTGCCGGCGTACCCGGCCGATCCAGCCGGAGGTGAGGCCGCCCAGCATCGCCCCGATGGCGATGGCGCTGTAGAGCCAGCCGACCGCGGCGCCGCCGCCGAACCGGTCCTGCGCCAGCTCGGGGAAGAGCGCCCGGGGCATGGCCAGGATCATCGCGATCAGGTCGATGGCGAAGGAGAGCAGCAGCACCGGCGTGGTGGCCAGGTAGCGGAACCCGTCCACGATGCTGGCCAGCCCCGCCCGGCGCGACGTGCCGTCGCCGTCCGGGTCCGGCTCCGGCAGCATCGCCGGCAGCCGCAGGGTGGCCCAGAGCGACACGGTGAACAGCAGCGCGTCCACCGCGTACGCGATCGGCAGCCCGGCCTCGGTGCGCCAGGTGGCGAAGATCAGGCCGGCGGCCAGCGGCCCGAAGACCGAGGTCGCGGTGTACGTGGTGAAGTTGAGCGTGCTGGCCGCCGGGACCAGCTCGGCCGGCACCAGCCGGGGCAGGATCGCGCTGCGGGCCGGCGAGGTGATCGCGAACGCCACCGACTGCAGGGCCACCAGGGCGAGCAGCAGCACCGGGCTGCCCACCCGCAGCACCGACTGGAGCAGCAGCGCCAGGGTCGAGGCCCAGAGCAGGGCTCCCCCGGCCAGCAGCACCCGGCGCCGGTCGCGGGCGTCGGCGACCGCCCCGCCCCAGAGCCCGAACACCAGCAGCGGCAGGAAGCCGGCGATCCCGAGCAGGCCGACCCAGAACGAGCCGCCGGTCAGGTCGAACATCTCCACCGGTACGGCCACGGCGGTGAACTGGAAGCCGAACATGGCCACGCCGTTGCCGAGCCAGACCCGCCGGTACGCGGGCACGCCGAGCGGACGTAGGTCGATCGCCCAGCGGCGCGCCCCGCGCGGCCGGGCCTCCTTCACCCCGGTCACGGCGCCAGCCGCTCGACGACCCAGGCGCCCTCGTCGGTCCGTCGGTAGCGCAGCCGGTCGTGCAGCCGGCTGGCCCGGCCCTGCCAGAACTCCACCGTCTCGGGGCGGACCCGGAAGCCGCCCCACTGCGGCGGCGCGGGGATCTCGTCCACCCCGGCGAAGCGCTCGGCCGCCGCCCGGTACGCCGCGTCCAGCGCCGCCCGGTCCGGCACGACCGCGGACTGGGCGCTGGCCCAGGCGCCGAGCCGGGAGCCGCGCGGCCGGCTGGCGAAGTACGCCTCGGTCTCGGCCCGGTCGACCCGCTCCACCCGGCCGGCCACGACCACCTGGCGCTGCATCGGGAACCAGGGGAAGACCAGGCTGGCCCACGGGTTGGCGGTCGCCTCGGCGCCCTTGCGCGATTCGTAGTTGGTGTAAAAGACGAAGCCGTCCGGGTCGTACCCCTTGAGCAGGACGGTGCGGCCGCTGGGGCGGCCCTGCGCGTCGGCCGTGCCGACCACCATGGCGTTCGGTTCGGGAAGCGGGTACGCCACCGCGTCGGCGAACCAGCGGGCGAACTGGGTCGGCCAGTCCGGTGCCAGGTCCGGTTCGGAAAGGCCCAGGTCGGCCGCGTACTCGTTACGCATGGCCGCCGGAGCTGGTGTGTCGCCCGTCACAGTCCTCTTCCCCCTCGTCGGGGCGGCCACGTCCCCCGACGCTGGCCAGACCCCACCGCCAAGTCTGGCCGAGGCCGTGAGCTTGTCCACCCCGGGGGATGTCGCGTGGCGCACAGTCGCCGTGGGTCGCGCACTCGGTTACCCAGCAGGCAAGATGTTCCGAACCACATCCCTGAGAGGGTCGCCCGTGACGCGGGGCCGGATGGCCCGCCCGGGCGCACCGCCGCCGGAAGCCAGGAGACGACATGTCCGACTTCAAACCGGGCCTGGAGGGCGTCGTAGCCTTCGAGACCGAGATCGCCGAACCGGACCGCGCGGGCGGATCGCTGCGCTATCGCGGCGTGGACATCGAGGATCTGATCGGTCAGGTCTCCTTCGGCAACGTCTGGGCGCTGCTGGTGGACGGGCGCTTCGGCCCGGGCCTGCCGCCGGCCGAGCCGTTCCCGGTGCCGGTGCACTCCGGTGACATCCGCGTCGACGTGCAGTCCGCGGTCGCGATGCTCGCCCCGTACTGGGGCCTCAACCAGCTCCTCGACATCTCCGACGAGCAGGCCCGCGAGGACCTGGCCCGAGTCTCGGTCACCGCGCTCTCCTTCGTCGCCCAGTCGGCCCGCGGCCTCGGCCTGCCGGCGGTGCCGCAGAAGGAGATCGACAAGGCGGAGACGATCGTCGAGCGGTTCATGAAGCGCTGGCGGGGCGAGCCGGACCCGCGGCACGTCAAGGCCGTCGACGCCTACTTCATCTCGGCCGCCGAGCACGGCCTGAACGCCTCCACCTTCACCACCCGGATCGTCGCCTCCACCGGCGCCGACGCCGCAGCCTGCATCTCCTCCGGCATCGGCGCGCTCTCCGGCCCGCTGCACGGCGGCGCCCCGTCCCGGGTGCTCAGCATGCTGGAGGCCGTCGAGCGCAGCGGCGACGCCGAGGGGTACGTCAAGGGCGTCCTCGACCGCGGCGAGCGGCTGATGGGCTTCGGCCACCGGGTCTACCGGGCCGAGGACCCGCGCGCCCGGGTGCTCCGCCGCACCGCCAAGGAGCTGGGCGCGCCCCGCTTCGAGATCGCCGAGGCGCTGGAGAAGGCGGCCCTGGCCGAGCTCCAGGCCCGCCGCCCGGACCGGGTCCTCGCCACCAACGTCGAGTTCTGGTCGGCCGTGGTGCTGGACTTCGCCGAGGTGCCGGCGCACATGTTCACCTCGATGTTCACCTGTGCCCGGATGGGCGGTTGGTCCGCGCACATCCTGGAGCAGAAGAAGCTCCAGCGGCTGGTCCGCCCGTCGGCCCGGTACGTCGGCCACGGCCCGCGCAAGCCGCAGGAGGTCGAGGGCTGGGACGCCATCCCGCACGGCGTCTGATCCCCGCGTACCCCTCGGAGGGCCCGGTCCGCGACGGACCGGGCCCTCCGCGTTGTGGCGCATCCCTCAGCCCCGGTCATGGGACCAGCCGCCGGCCGGGCCGGCCAGGGTGCGAGGATGAAGGCCGGCAGTGCCGCCGGACCGGGCTCGGATCCCGGCTTCCCGCGCGCCCGCGCGCGGCCGCCGTCGGTCCGCGCCCGCATCAGGGCCCGTCCCCGCCCATGCGGAAGGATCGAGACAACCGTGGCTGACGCACCGACCATCCGGATTCCCGACGACATCAAGCCCGCCGACGGGCGCTTCGGCTGCGGGCCGTCCAAGGTCCGTCCGGCGGCGGTCTCCGCACTTGCCGACGTCGCCACCAGCTACCTGGGCACCTCGCACCGGCAGAAGACGGTCCGCGACCAGGTCGCCCGGCTGCGCCGGGGCATCGCCGAGTTCTTCTCCCTGCCCGAGGGCTACGAGGTGGTCATCGGCAACGGCGGCACCACCGCCTTCTGGGAGGTCGCCACCTTCGGCCTGATCCGCGACCGGGCCCAGTTCGCCAGCTTCGGCGAGTTCGGCGCGAAGTTCGCCAAGTCGGTCAAGGACGCCCCGTTCCTGGGCGAACCGACCGTGCGCAAGGCCGAGCCGGGCACCGCGCCGGCCCTGGTGGCCGAGGCGGGCGTGGACGTCTACGCCACCCCGCACAACGAGACCTCCACCGGCGTGGCGGTGCCGATCAGCCGGGTGGCGGGCGCCGACGAGGGCTCGCTGCTGCTGGTCGACGCCACCTCGGGCGCCGGCGGCCTGGAGGTCAACGTCGGCGAGACCGACGTCTACTACTTCGCCCCGCAGAAGTGCTTCGGCTCCGACGGCGGGCTCTGGCTGGCCCTGATGTCGCCGGCCGCGCTCGCCCGGGCCACCGAGATCAAGGAGTCGGGCCGCTACATCCCGGCCTTCCTCGACCTGGTCACCGCGATCGACAACTCGCGGCTGGAGCAGACGTACAACACCCCGGCGCTGGCGACCATCTTCCTGGCCGCCGAGCAGACCGACTGGATGAACTCCCAGGGCGGCCTGGCCTGGGCGGCCAAGCGCACCGCCGAGAGCGCCGGCATCGTCTACGGCTGGGCCGAGCGCTCGTCGTTCGCCACCCCGTTCGTGGCCGACCCGGCGCTGCGTTCCAACGTGGTCGCCACGATCGACTTCGCCGAGGGGGTGGACGCCACGGCGATCGCCAAGGCGCTGCGGGCCAACGGCATCGTCGACACCGAGCCGTACCGGAAGCTGGGTCGCAACCAGCTCCGCATCGCGCTCTTCCCGGCGGTCGAGCCGGCCGACGTCGAGGCGCTCACCGCGTGCGTCGACCACGTGGTCGAGCGACTCTGATCAGCTCGTGACGGTGGGTGGTCGTCGCGGCCCCGACGACCACCCACCGTGATCATCGCCGCAGCTCAGTCACGACATGCCGGGGTGTCGCATCCCCCACCTTCGGGTAGATGAGCGTACGGTGGTGCGAGACGCCCGGGTGGCCGGCTCGTGGCGTGACGGCCAGCGAAGCGGGACGGAGGCAAGCCCATGCGCCCAGTACGCTTCGTCGCCCTCTCCGAGGACGGCCAGGCCCTGGTGCTCACCGACGAGGTCGGGCGCCTGCTCGCCCTCCCCATCGACGAACGTGTCGCCTCGGTGCTGCACGCCGAGCCGGGCGCGGCGCCCCTCGCGGTGGTGCCGACCGCCGCCGACCCGACGCCGTCGCTCTCCCCGCGGGACATCCAGGCCCGGATCCGCTCCGGCGAGTCCGCCGAGGACGTCGCCCGGATCGCGGGCGTTCCGGTCGACCGGGTCCTGCGCTACGCGGGCCCGGTGCTCCAGGAGCGGGCCATGCTCGCCCAGCACGCCCGCCGCACCCGGCTCAAGGGCGCGGAGAAGCCCACCCCGCTGGCCGAGGTGGTCAACGGCCGGCTGGCCCAGCACGGGATCGACACCGAGAAGATCTCCTGGGACGCCTACCGGCGGGACGACGGCACCTGGCGGATCATCGCCACCTGGCCGTCGGGCAAGGCCACCGCGCAGGCGGTCTGGGATCTCGACAAGACCCGGCAGCAGGTCGCCCCGCACGACGACATGGCGCAATACCTCTGCGCCGAGCGTCCCACGCCGATCCTCGGCCAGGAGCCGGCGCCGGAGCGGGGCGGCCACGCACTGCCCGGCCCGTCGCGCGGCGAGCCGAGCCGGGGCGGGCACGGCCTGCCGACCCCGGCCGAGCACGCCCGCCCGGGGCGGGACCCGATCCGCGCCGGCCGGGACGCCCTGCTGGCCTCGCTGGACCGGCCGCTCGGCGGCGCGTCCGGGCGGGGCCTGGAGTCCCGCTCCCCGGCCGCCATGGCCGGTCCGGACGCGCCCCGGCAGCGGGCCGTGGCCGGCGGGGCGGCGGCGCTGCTCGGCGGCGGCCAGGGCTCGGCGTTCGACGACGACTCGGACGCGCCGAAGGAGGTCCCCGCCGTACCCTCGCTGGCCGTGCTGCGGCCGCGCCGCACGGGCGCCGCGGCGGCGGCCGGTGGCGGCGAGTCGGCGGAGGCCGGCGGCAAGCCGCGCAAGCGGCTGCCGAGCTGGGACGACGTCCTCTTCGGCAGCGGCCCGGCGGCCCGCGAATCCTCCTGATCCCACCCTGGTTACGTGAGGCACTCTAAGTGCCCGCGTGCCAGGGTGGACCCATGGAGTACACGAACCTGGGACGCACCGGTCTCTCGGTGAGCCGGCTCTGCCTCGGCACCATGAACTTCGGGCCGCAGACCGACGAGCCGGACAGCTTCGCCATCATGGACCGGGCGCTGGAGCACGGGATCAACTTCTTCGACACCGCCAACGTGTACGGCTGGAAGCTCGGCGAGGGCGTCACCGAGCAGATCATCGGCCGCTGGTTCGCCCAGGGCGGCGGACGCCGCGACAAGGTCGTCCTGGCCACCAAGGTGTACGGCAAGATGGGCGAGTGGCCCAACGAGCAGGGCCTGAGCGCCCGGCACATCATCCGGGCCTGCGAGGAGTCGCTGCGCCGGCTGCAGACCGACACCATCGACCTCTACCAGATGCACCACATCTCGCGGGCCACCCCGTGGGAGGAGATCTGGCAGGCGATGGAGACCCTGGTCGCCCAGGGCAAGGTCCTCTACGTCGGATCGTCCAACTTCGCCGGTTGGCACATCGCCCGGGCGCAGGCCGCCGCGGGCAAGCGCAACTTCCTCGGCCTCGTCTCCGAGCAGTGCATCTACAACCTGATGACCCGGTACGTCGAGCTGGAGGTGATCCCGGCCGCCCAGCACTACGGCCTGGGCATCATCCCCTGGTCCCCGCTGCACGGCGGGCTGCTCTCCGGGATCATCCGGAAGATGGCCGAGGGCAGCGCGGCGCGCGGCACCAGCGGCCGGTCGGCCGACGCGCTCGCCGCGCACCGGCCCACCGTCGAGGCGTACGAGAAGCTCTGCGCGGACCTGGGCCACGACCCGGCGGACGTGGCGCTGGCCTGGCTGCTCTCCCGTCCCGGGGTGACCGCCCCGATCGTCGGTCCGCGCACCATGGACCAGCTCGACCGCAACCTAGGCGCTCTCGACGTCCAACTCGACGAGGAAACCCTGAAGCGCCTCGACGAGCTCTTCCCGCCCGTCGGCAACGGCGGCCCCGGCCCCGAGGCCTGGGCCTGGTAACCCCTCACGCTCGCGCCGATCTTGCACTTCCGGCTGGGGATTCGCGGCTTGCACCCCTTTTGCCGGCACCACAAGTGCAAGATCGGCGCGTGCGGGGTGGGCGCGGGCGGGGTGGGCGCGTGCGGGGTGGGGTGGGGTGGGGTGGGTGGGTGGGGTCAGATGGGCCAGGCGGCCAGGCGGTCGTAGGTGGGGCGGGGGCCGGGGTGGCTGCCGACCAGGACGAGTTCGTCGGCCGGCCATTCCGGGCCCTCGTACTCGTGCAGGGCCTCCCGGTCGGCCAGCACCTCGGTCCGGTGGATCCGATCGCCGGGGCGGGCGATGGTCAGGTGGGGCCGGAACGGCTTCTCGTCGTGCGGCAGGCGGGCCCGGCGCAGCCCGAGGCGGATCAGCCGGGCCAGCGTGGCCAATCCCTCGACGTCGCCGCGGAGGTCCACCCAGAGGATGGTGAACCGGCCGCGCCCGAAGCTGCCGCCACCGCCGAGGCGGAGCCGCAGCGAGCTGTCCCGACCGTCCCGGAACGTCTCGGCGGCCACGCCGAGCGCGCTCTCCACCTCGACCAGCCGGTCGTCCTCGACGTCACCGAGGAAGGCGAGGGTGAGGTGGGCGTTGGCCGGGTCGGCCAGCCGTACGTTGGTGCCGGCCGCGGAGGCGACACCGACCCGGAGCCGGGTGATCTCAGCGCTGAGATCGTCGACCGCCGGCCGGGGCGGGTAGACCGCGACGAAGAGCCGCACCGGTCAACGGTGCCGCTGGTGGTGGCCGGGTCGGGCGGCGGGCAGGGTGAGTCCGGCCGCGTGCAGCAGCCCCTCCACCCGTACCCGCTCGATCTCCCGGTCGACGCCGTCCAGGTCGGACAGGTGCTCGGCGATGCCCAGCGCCCGGCACGCGGCCCGCAGCCGCTCGTCGTACGCGTCGATGACCGCGCCGTGCCAGACCACCGACCGGTCGGCGGCGGCGAGCCGGTGCCCGCCGAGCCGGCGCAGGTCGACAGCGAGCTGTTGCAGCGGTCGGCGGCCCTCCCGGTCGAACTCGGTGAGGTCGATGTCCCGGGTGAGCGCGTCGGCCTCGATGGCCCGGTCCAGTCGGGCGATGGTGCGCCGCTCCCGGCGCTCCTCCCGCCACTCGGCCCAACCGCAGGCCACCCGGTCGAGGATCTCGTCGGCGCAGAACAGCAGCGCGAAGAGGGCTGGCAGGCAACAGACGGCGAGGATCGCCAGCATCAGCAGCAGTCCCCGCCCCACTTCCACATATCGACGCTATGCCGTACGGTGGCTGCCCGCCACCGGATTGCCGACATCCGGACGCGAATGAATGAGGAAGGACCGGTCCCCGGGACGGGAACCGGTCCTTCGCGGGAGGTTCACTCCGCGCCGGGCGACACCACGTAGAAGCGGGGCATCGGCAGCACCCGCAGCCGCAGCCGGGCGCCGGAGCGGCGCAGCTGCCAGGTGAGCGCGAGCAGCGCGGCGGCCAGCGAGATCAGGCCACCGATCCAGATGCTCGCGCCGGCGCCGAAGGTCTCGGCCACCCAACCGATGATCGGCGCGCCGACCGGGTTGGTGCCGAGGAAGACCAGCACCCACAGGGCCATGACCCGGCCCCGGAAGGCGGCGTCGACGCCGAGCTGGACCCGCTGGTTGGCGGCCTGGGCGAAGAAGACCATGAAGAACCCGGTCGGCAGCAGCAGCGCCACCACCAGCCAGTACGCCGGGGCGAGCCCGACCAGGGTGCCGAAGGTGGCGGCCCCGACCGCCGCGCCGAGGACCAGCCAGACCGAGGGGCGGCTGCGCCGACCGGTGCCGGACAGGGCGCCGGCCAGGGCACCCACCGCGAGGGCGGTGGTGAACAGGCCGAACGAGGCGGCGCCGGTCTTGAAGACGGTCTTGGACAGCGCGGCCAGGGTGAGCTGGAAGTTGAACAGACTCATCCCGACCACCGACATCAGCGCCATCGGCAGCAGGATGTCGGGGCGGCGCGACACGTACCGCAGGCCGTCCACCACCCGGGCCTGGTCGCGCTCGCCGGCTGGCGGCAGGTCCTTGCGGTACAGCTCGTCGGTACGCATCCGGACCACGTTGACCAGCGGGGCGATCGAGCTGAACGCGGTGATCAGAAAGACCGGGCCGACGTCGAAGGCGGCGATGGCCAGACCGGCGACGGCCGGGCCGAGGATCCGGGCCGAGTTGAAGGTGGCCGCGTTGAGCGAGAGCGCGTTCGGCAGCAGCGGTACGCCGACCAGCTCGGAGACGAACGCCTGCCGGACTGGGGTCTCCACCGCGTTGAACACGCCGAGCAGGGCGGCGAACGCGAAGACGTGCCAGAGCTGCACCAGCCCGGTGACCACCAGCAGGCTCATCGCCAGCGCCAGCACGGTCCAGAACACGTTGGCGATGAAGAGCAGCATCCGCTTGTCGTACCGGTCGGCGAGCCGGCCGGAGATCAGGGTGAGCAGCAGGACGGGGGTGAACTGGAGCGCGGTGACCACGCCGAGCGCGGTGGCCGAGTTGCCGGTCAGGTCGAGGACGAGCCAGTCCTGGGCGATGTACATCATCCAGACGCCGATCAACTTGATCAGCTGTCCGGTGGCGAAGAGTCGGTAGTTACGGACTCGTAGGGACTGGAACATCGTGCTCAACTTGGCCTGCACTCTTGGTGCGCCTCCTCGCGATCATGTACGCCTCACCCACAGCGGACGAAGCGGACCGCGGGACGCGGGAACCGGCTCAGGCGCGAGCGATTCCCTGCAGGATCTCGGCGGCACGCCGCAGCGTGTCGCGTTCCTCCTCGCTGAGCGCGGCCAGCCGGTCGGCCAGCCACGAGTTGCGGGCCCGCTCGAACTGCTCGAGCACGGCCCGTCCCCCCTCGGTCGCCGCGAGGATGACCTGCCGGCCGTCGGTCGGGTGGGGGGTGCGCTGCACGAGGCCGCGCTCCTCCAACTTCGCGACGATCTTGGTCATCGTCGGCGGCTGCACCCGCTCGACGTCGGCCAGCTCCCGTGGTGTCAACGCGCCCGCCAGATTGAGGCTGGTGAGCGCGGAGAGCTGGGTGACCGTCAGGTCACCGACCGGTCGGGCCTGTCGGACCCGCCGGTTGAGTCGGGTGATCGCATCACGCAGCTGAGGGGCCAGCTGCGCCGGTGGCACGCGTTTCGCCGTCACCGTCCGCTCCGTCACACTAGTTAGCTTAACTAATGAGCCTGGCTAACGACATGCGATATGACCAGGCTCACCAGCTCAGAGCAGCACGGACTCGATCGGCCCGCGCAGGAAGTACAGGATGAAGAGGGCGGCCACCCCGTACAGCAGCGGGTGGATCTCCCGGACCTTCCCGCGGGCCAGCTTCACCAGCACGTAGCTGATGATGCCGGCGCCGATCCCGTTCGAGATCGAGTAGGTGAAGGGCATCAGCACGATGGTGAGGAACGCCGGGATGGCGATCTCGTAGTCGGTCCAGTCGATGGTCCGCACCGCGGTCATCATCAGGAAGCCGACCACCACCAGCGCCGTCGAGGCCGCCTCGAAGGGCACGATCGCCGACAGCGGCGCCAGGAACATGGCCAGCAGGAACAGGCCGCCGGTGACCAGGTTGGCCAACCCGGTCCGGGCACCCTCCGCGACCCCGGCCGCGCTCTCGATGTACGAGGTGTTGCTGGACACGCTGGCCGCGCCACCGGCCGCCGCGGCGATCGAGTCGACCAGCAGGATCTCCCGGGCCCGCGGCGGGGTGCCCCGCTCGTCGAGCATGTCCCCCTCCTGGCCGATCGCGACCATCGTGCCCATCGTGTCGAAGAAGTCGGTGATCAGCAGCGTGAAGACGAACATCAGCGGGACCAGCCAGCCGACCCGGCTCCACGAGCCCAGCACGTTGAAGTGGCCGAGCAGGGAGAGGTCCGGGACGTCGACGATCTTCTCCGGCAGCCTCGGCACGTTCAGCGCCCAGCCCTTCGGGTTCGGCTTGCCGTTCACGAAGGCCGGGCCGATGTGCCCGATCGCCTCCACGATGATCGCCAGCACGGTGGACGCGAGGATGCCGATCAGGATCGCGCCACGGACCCGGCGGACCACCAGCACCACGGTGAGCAGCAGGCCCACCACGAACACCAGCATCGGCCAGCTGACGATCTTGCCGTTGATGCCGAGCCCGACCGGGACGGTGGTGTTCGCGATGTCCGGCACCCGGCGGACGAACCCGGCGTCGACCAGGCCTATGAGGGTCAGGAAGAGGCCGATGCCCACGCCGATCGCCGTCTTCAACTGGGTCGGCACCGAGCGGAACACCGCGGTACGCAGCCCGGTGAGCACGAGGATGCCGATGACCACACCCTCGATCACCACCAGACCCATTGCGTCCGCCCAGGTCATCTCCGGCGCGATCTCGAACGCGACCAGCGCGTTCACGCCCAGCCCGGCGGCCAGCGCCATCGGGAACCGGGCCACCACTCCCATCAGGATGGTCATCAGCCCGGCCACCAGCGCGGTGGCCGCGGCGAGCGCCGGGATGGCGAGCTTGCGGCCGTCCCCGTCGACGGCGCCGCCGAGGATCAGCGGGTTCAACACCACGATGTACGCCATCGTGAAGAAGGTGGCCAGGCCACCGCGTATCTCCCGGCTCGGGTGCGAGCCGCGGGCGGAGATCTCGAAGAAACGGTCGAGGCCGTTACGCGGGTGAGCGGGATCGGGTGGAGTGCCGTGGTCCGGCGGGGGCGCTATCGCCATCAGGTCCTCGCAGGGTGTTCGACCGGCTGTCGCGCGCATCGTCCCAGATCACCGACGGGCAGGGAAGGACGATCGCGTACGCTGTGCCGGTGCCCCAGGAGCAACCGCCGCGGCCCGAGCCGCTCGACCCGCCGATGGTGCCGTTCGCCGTCGCCGGGCTGATCATCTGGGCGGTGGTCGGGCTGGTGCTGCTGATCTTCTTCCGCGGTTGGCTCACCGAGCACGGGCACCAGAACTGGCTCTGGACCTGCCTCGCCGGATTCCTCTGGGGCTTCCCCGGTCTCGCGGTGATGATGCGGCACGACGCGAACCGGCGTCGCCGCCGGGAGGCCGCCGCCCGTCAGGGCTGACCGTCAGGGGTGGCCGTACGGCTCCGCCGGCTCGCCCGCCTCGACCGATCCCGGGGCCCGGCTGACCGAGACGGCCTCGACCGCGCTGTCGTCGTAGACCGTGGGCAGCTCGTCGACCGGGGTGTCGGCCGCTTCGATCAGCGTCTCCGAGTGCGCGCCGCAGCCGTGGTCGGCGCTCACCACCCGGCCGTCGTCCGGCGCGTAGAAGTTGCCGCAGGCGCCGAAGGCCGGTCGCATCGCACCAGCGAGGGGCAGGTAGAAACCGCAGGTGCCGCAGCGGGCGGCGGCCGGCGCGGCCATCGAGATGGCGGCCCCGGGGCCGTGGTCACCGTCGTACCAGCGCTGGGCGGCCTCCGACCGGCCCTCGCGGGACAGCACCCGGGCCCGGCCCAGGCCCAGCTCCCACGCGGTCTCCTCGACCGCCGGGTCGTCGGAGAGCAGGTAGCCGGGGGCGAGGCGCTCGTCGTCCGGCGGGGTGGGCAGCAGGTCACCGGGGCCCAGGTCGCCCGGCTTGAGTCGCTCCTGCCAGGGCACCCAGCCCGGGGCGAGCAGTGCGTCCGAGCCGGGCAGCAGGACCGTCTCGCAGATGGTGACGGTACGGCTGCGCGGCACCCGGGTCACCGTGACGGCCCAGCGCCAGCCCCGGTAGCCGGCCAGCCGGCACTCGAAGTAGTGCGTGACGAGGCGGTCGCCCTCGGCCACGGCCTGGAGGTGCTCACCGACATCGGTCGGCTCGACCTCGGTGATGCCGGCGCGGGCCACCTCGACGGCGGCGGCGCAGACCTGGTCGAGCCGGGGAGCGCGGGCGGAGGCGGGCCTGGTCACCCACCCATTGTTCCCCATGCCCACGGTCGGCCGACAGGCACTCCCCGGGGTCGTTCTCGCCGGCTGGTGGGGCATGCGTGGAGCAGATGGGTGAGGATGGGGGGCATGCCGCTGTCCTCCCGCTCCGGGCGGTCCGTCCTCGGGCGGACCGTCGGTACGGGCATCCGCGCCACCCGCCTGCTGTTCCGCGGCTCGCTGCGGGGCGGACGGTGGATGACCCGGCGGGCCGGCTCGGCCCGGGCCCGCAGCGCCGGCAACGAGGTCGGCATGGTCCGTATGTTCGACCTGCACGCCCTCTCCTGCGCCGGGGACACCCTGATCGCCATCGGGCTGGCCGGGACGATCTTCTTCGACGTGCCGCTGGGTGAGGCCCGGAACAAGGTCGCCCTCTACCTGCTGGTGACCATGGTGCCGTTCGCCATGCTCGCTCCGGTGGTGGGCCCGCTGCTGGACCACTTCCGGCACGGCCGCCGGTACGCGCTGGCCACCACCATGCTCGGCCGGGCCTTCCTGGCCTGGCTGATCTCCGACTACATCGGCGGCTTCGGGCTCTACCCGGCGGCGTTCGGCGTGCTCGCCCTCTCCCGGGCGTACGGGGTGGCCCGCTCGGCGGCGGTGCCCCGGCTGCTGCCCGAGGGGCTGGGGCTGTCCCAGGTGGGCGCCCGGGCGAGCGTCTACGGCACGGTGGCCGGCGCGCTGGTCGCCCCGCTCGGGCTGGCCGCCTTCTGGTTCGGGGCGCAGTGGCCGCTCCGGGTGGCCTCGCTGCTCTTCCTGATCGGCATGGTCATCTCGCTGCGGCTGCCGCCGAAGGCCGACTCGGAGCCGCCGGAGCGGGTCCCCCGCCCGTTGCGGGCCCTGCGCCGCCGGGAGGGCGAGCGCCCGCTCGGCCGGGGCCGGCCCGCCGGGCGACTGGTGATCGCCACCCTGGTCGGCGCCGCGGCGCTGCGCGGCCTGTACGGCTTCCTGCTGCTCTACCTGGCCTTCGCGATCAAGGCCGGCGACCTGACCACCGACTTCTTCGGCCGGACGCTGGGCGCCCAGGCCGCGCTGGGGCTGGTCGGCGGGGCGCTCGCGGTCGGCAGCTTCCTGGCCACCGCCGTCGGCACCCGGCTGCGCATCCACCGCCCGACCGCGATCCAGTCGAGCGGCATGATCATCGTCGCCGGGGTGGCGGTGCTGGCCGCGTTGAAGTTCTCGTTGCCGCTGGTCGCCCTGCTCTGCCTGGTCACCGCCCTGATCAGCGGGATCGCCAAGCTCGCCGTCGACGCGTCGATCCAGGAGCGGATCCCGGAGCGGCTGCGGGCCAGTTCCTTCGCCCACTCGGAGACGGCGCTGATGCTGGCCTTCGTGGCCGGCGGCGGCCTGGGGCTGGTCCCCTTCACCGGGCAGGTCGGGGTCGCCGTCGCCGCCGGCGTCGCGGCCCTGGTGGCCGCCCGCGGGGTGCTGGTGGCCAGCCGGCTGCGCAACGAGCACCTGGTCGGCCGCCCGCTCGGCGACGACGAGTTGGAGCCCGGGGCGGCCGAGGAGTTCGCCGACCTGGCGCCCACCTCGCCGGCCCCCGCACACAGGGACGCGCCCGGGCCGGTCGACGACGACGGGCTGGCGCCGCCCGGCTTCCACATCTACCGCCCCTCCTCGTCGGTCGGCGGCCCCGGCGGAGCCGAGGACGAGAACCAGCGGGAGTCCCGGGGGCCGCGCGGGTGAGGGAACTGCTGGTGGTGACCGCCGTACCCGCCGAGGCGGAGGCGGTCCGGGCGGGCCTCACCGACCCGACGGTGACCGTCGCCCCGGTCGGGGTGGGCCCGGCCGTCGCCGCCGCCGCCACCGCGCGCCTGCTGGCGCTGGCCGAGGCGGTCGGGCGGCCGTACCGGGCGGTGGTCAGCGCGGGCATCGCCGGTGGCTTCGTCGGCCGGGTGGCGGTCGGCGGCACCGTGCTGGCCACCCGCAGCGTCGCGGCGGACCTGGGCGCCGAGTCGCCGGAGGGCTTTCTCCCCATCGAGGAACTGGGCATGAAGCCGGAGCTGCTCGGCGCCGGAAGCGTGGTGCCGGCCGACCCGGCGCTGCTGGACACCCTGCGCGCGGCGCTGCCGAACGCGGTCGCCGGCGCGGTGCTCACGGTGAGCACGGTGACCGGCACTGCCGAGAGCACCGCGGCCCTCGTCGCCCGTCACCCCGACGCCGTGGCCGAGGCCATGGAGGGGTACGGCGTGGCGGTCGCCGCCGCCCAGGCCGGCCTGCCCTTCGCCGAACTGCGCACGGTGTCCAACCCGATCGGCCCCCGGGACCGGGGCGCCTGGCGGATGCGGGAGGCCTTCGCCGCCCTCACCACGGCGGCGACCGCCCTCACCTCGCTGGTGGCACCGGGCTGACCGGCCGTTCCAGCCGGAGCGCGGCGGGCCGGCTCGCCTGGAGTTGGAAGCCGCAGGCGAGCAGGAAGCGGATACCGGCGAACTCGGTGACGGCGTGGACCGCATGCACGCCTGCCTGATCCATCTCCACCACCAGCGCGTCGACCAGCCGCCGCCCGATGCCCAACAGCTGATACGGCGTGGCGACGAGCACTCCGTCGAGCACGATCTCCCGCCGGCCCGTCAGGGCATACCCGAGCAGCAGGTCATTGCTGCGTTCGTGCACGCGCAGCTCGCCGACCAGCTCACCGTCGGGCAGCTCGGCGACGAACCGCCAGGTGGTCGACGGGAGCGCCGGGTCGACGTACCGGCGCACGGCGAAGTGCCGGCGCACCCGGTCCCGCTCCCGCTGACGGTCGCGTTCGCTGCGGTCCAGCCGATAGGTGGCCGCAGGCAACCGGGGCCACCGCTCCGGGGGAACGTTGTACCAGTGCGCCCACCAGGCACCCGGCCAGTCCCGGGGCTCCCGCACCTCACGGGCGTCGAGGTGTGCGGGGCAGCGCCGGCCCGCCGCGTCGCGCAGCGCCTCCTGCGGGACCGGACGCAGCTCACCGGCGTCGCCGCCGGAGATGGTGATCCGGCCGCCAACCGCACCCACCAGCCGATTGATGGTGCGGAAGCCGGGATCGGTCGATCGCCCCGACTCGATCCGCGCGATCGTCGCCTGCGGCACCCCCGACTTTTCGGCCAGTTGGCGCTGGCTCAGGTCGGCGGCGCGACGCAACGCCCGCAGGGTTGCGCCCAGATCGGTGAAGGGCTCGGAGTCGGGCACCCGCCCATGCTCGGCCTCACCTGGCCCAGGCTTCAACGCCAGGTATCCACCTGTGGAAAACGCTGTGGAAAACACCTCTGCCTGGGGACGGACACGGGTCATGAGCCGCTACAAACTTGATGACGTCAACGACTCGGCGCACCTCGGGCGACAATCGAGGGGTGCCTGCCACGGCTGCAGGATGCCCTCGGGGGTGGCTGGTGCTCGATCGATCCACGCTCCGCCGCGACCATGACTGCGGCCCCGGTCGCCACCGCGATCCATTCACGTCATCAAGTTTGTAGGCGATGAAAGAGGGTGTCCGGGTCACAGCGGCGGACGGGGGGTGGCGGAGGGTCCGTGGGGCGGGGTTAACGTGGGGACGTGGCGCTCTCCCTGGCGATCTCCCCCTGCCCCAACGACACCTTCGTCTTCGATGCCCTGGTGCACGGCCGGGTGCCGGGCGCACCGGCGGTCGAGGTGACCTACGCCGACGTGGACGTGACCAACACGGCCGCCGAGCGTGGGGCGTTCGACCTGGTGAAGGTGAGTTACGCGGCGCTGCCCTGGCTGCTGGACGACTACCACCTGCTGCCCTGCGGCGGGGCGCTGGGCCGCGGGTGCGGCCCGCTGGTGCTCACCCGGGGCGACCGCACCGACCTCTCCGGCGCGACCGTGGCGGTGCCGGGCGAGCGGACCACCGCGTACCTGCTGTTCCGGCTCTGGGCCGCGGAGCAGCCGCCGGCGCGGATCGAGGTGGTGCCGTTCCACGAGATCATGCCGGGCGTCGCCGCCGGCCGGTACGACGCCGGGCTGGTGATCCACGAGGCGCGCTTCACCTACCCCCGGCACGGGCTGACCGCCCTGGTCGACCTCGGCGAGTGGTGGGAGGGCGACACCGGCCTGCCGATCCCGCTCGGCGCGATCCTGGCCCGCAAGGGCGCGGTCGACCCGGTCGACGCGGCCGGCTGGATCCGCGAGTCGGTCCGCCAGGCCTGGGCCGACCCGGAGGCCAGCCGCGACTACGTCCTCTCCCACGCGCAGGAGATGGAGCCCGACGTGGTGGACCGGCACATCGCCCTCTACGTCAACGAGTTCACCGCCGACCTGGGAGAGGCCGGCTTCGCTGCCGTCGAGGCGCTGCTGGGCCGGGCCACCGACGCCGGGCTCGTCCCTCAGACCTCCAGCTCGCGCGCCACCGCGTGGACCAGCTGAGCGATCTTCTGCGCGGTCTTACGGTCCGGGAAGCGACCCCGGCGCAGGTCCGGCTGGACCTTCGCCTCCAGCACCTTGATCATGTCCTCGACCAGGCCGTGCAGCTCCTCGGCCGGCCGCCGGCGCAGCTCCGCCACCGAGGGCGGCGCCTCCAGCAGCTTCACGCCCATCGCCTGGGCGCCGCGGCGGCTGTCGACCACGCTGAAATCGACCCGCTGGCCACCCTTCAGGTCGGTGACACCCGCCGGTAGCGCGCCCTTGGGCAGGAACACGTCGCCACCCTCGTCACTGGTGACGAACCCGTATCCCTTGGCCGCGTCATACCACTTCACTCGACCCGTCGGCACCTGAAAACCCCTGCTTCGCTCTTGAAGACCTCTACCCCTTTAAGGCTAGCCGGATGATCCGGTCCAGCGCCGCCGAGAATCGGGTGAGATCATCCAGCACCTGGTCGGCTCCGGCGGCCCGCAGCTCATCGGCCGTGCACGGCCCCGTCGCCACTCCCACGCCCGGGATTCCCGCCGCCTGCGCCGCCGCCATGTCGGCCACGTGATCGCCCACGTAGAGGGTCGCCCCGTGCTCCCGCAGGGCGGTCGCCTTCTGCTCGGCGAACAGGTCCCCGGCCAGCTCGTCGACCCCCAGCCCGAGGTGGTCCAGGTGCAGCTTGGCCAGCCGGCCGATCTTCGAGGTGACCACCATGACCCGGCCACCCCGGGCGTGCACCGCGTCGATCGCGTCCGCCGCGCCGGGCATCGGCAGCGTCGGGGTGATCGCGTACGCCGGGTAGAGCTCCCGGTAGATCGTCACCGCCTCATCGACCTGCTCCGGCGGGAACCAGTGCGCGATCTCGGTGCGCAGCGGCGGGCCGAGCCGCGACACCGCCAGTTCTGCGTCCACCGGCACCCCGGTCCGGACGGTCAGCGCCCGGTAGGCGGCGGCAATGCCGGGGCGCGAGTCGACCAGGGTCATGTCGAGGTCGAAGCCGACCATCAGTGCGGGCATGCCGAGAACGTACCCGTTCCGAGGGGCGAGACGGCCCTCGGCCGGGCTAGCGTGGAACGACGATGACCACCTCACTCGCCGACCATCTGCGGACGCTCCCCGACGAGTCCCTGGCCGCCCTCCTCCAGCTGCGGCCCGACCTCGTCGTGCCGGTGCCGGCCGACGTCTCCGCGCTCGCCATCCGTGCCCAGTCGCGGGTCTCCGTCGCCCGGGCGCTGGACGGGCTGGACCAGTTCACCCTGCTGATCCTGGACGCCGCCCGGCTCACCCGCGACCCGCAGGGCGGCGGCACCGCCACCGACGCGATCCTGGCGATGGCCACCGCCGGCCCGCACCCGCCCGCCCCGACGGCCGTCCGGAGGGCGATCGACAAGCTCCGGGCGCTCTTCCTGCTGTACGGCCCCGAGCACGACCTGCACGTGGTGGGCGGCGTCGACGAGGTCGCCCCGTACCCGGCGGGGCTGGGCCGACCGGCGGCGGAGCTGGACCCGCGGGCGGCGGCCCTCTGCGCGGACCCGGCGAAGCTGCGGCGGACGCTGCTGGCCGCGCCGCCCTCAGCCCGGGCGATCCTGGACCGGCTGGCGGCCGGCCCGCCGGTCGGCACCGTGCCGCCGGGCGCGCTGGAGGCCCCCGCCACCGGCACCGAGGACGCCCTCCCGCCGGACCTGGTCAACGGCGGCGCGCCGACCGGCTCGCCGATCCGCTGGCTGGTCGAGCACCGGCTGCTCGTCCGGATGTCCGGCGGCAAGGGTGGCGCGGGGACCGTGGAACTGCCCCGCGAGGTGGGGCTGCTGCTGCGCCGGGACAGCGGCCCCCTGGGTCCGCTGCGCACCAGTCCGCCCGTGGTGGCCAGCCCGGCCCGCGAGGCGAAGGCCGTGGACTCGGCCGGGGCCGGGCAGACCATGGAGGTGGTCCGGCACACCGAGGCCCTGCTGGAGAGCCTGGCCGCCGAGCCGGCCCCGGTGCTGCGCTCCGGCGGCGTCGGCGTGCGGGACCTGCGCCGGCTGGCCCGGGGCCTCGGGCTGGACGACGCCACCACCGCGCTGCTCTTCGAGGTCGCGTACGCGGCCGGGCTGGTCGGCGAGCTGGAGGTGACCGCCGCCAGCGCCCGCTACGGCGGCGACCAGCAGATCCTGCCCACCGGCGGGTACGAGGTGTGGCGGGCCGCCTCGCTGGCCCAGCGCTGGGAGCAGCTGGCCCGGGCCTGGCTGACCATGACCCGCCAGGTGGGCCTGGTGGGGCAGCGCGACGACCGGGATCGGCCGATCTCGGTGCTCTCCGCCGAGGCGGAACGGGCCGGTGCCCCGGCCGCCCGCCGTTCGGTGCTCGGCGTGCTGGCCGACCTGCCGCCGGCGACCGCCCCCACCCCGGACGAGGTGCTGGAGCTGCTGGACTGGCGGGCGCCCCGGCGGGCGCGCGGGCGGGAGGCCGCGCACCGGGAGGTGCTGGCCGAGGCGGCCCAGCTCGGGGTGACCGGGCTCGGCGCGCTCACCTCGTACGGGCGGCTGCTGCTGGCCGAGCTGACCGAGGCCGACGAGCGGGCCGAGGACCCGCTCGGGCTGCGCTCCGACGCCGAGTCGGGCGAGCCGTCGACCGCCGTACGGGCGCTGGACGCCCTGCTCCCCGCCCCGGTCGACCACTTCCTCGTGCAGGCCGACCTGACCGTGGTGGTGCCCGGCCCGCCCGACCCGGCGCTCGCCGCCGAGCTGGACGTGGTGGCCGAGCACGAGTCGGCCGGCGGAGCGAGCGTGCACCGGGTCACCACGGCCAGCATCCGGCGGGCCCTGGACGCCGGCTACTCGGCCGACGACCTGCACACGCTGTTCCGCCGCCGGTCCCGCACCCCGGTGCCGCAGGGGCTGACGTACCTGGTGGACGACGTGGCCCGCAAGCACGGCGGCCTGCGGGTCGGCTCGGCCGGCGGGTACGTGCGCAGCGACGACGAGGCGCTGCTCACCGAGGTGCAGTCCGACAGGCGGCTGGAGCCGCTGGCGTTCCGCCGGCTGGCCCCGACGGTGCTGGCCACCCCGTACCAGGTGCAGCGGATGCTGACCGCGCTGCGCGAGGCCGGGTACGCGCCCGTACCGGAGGATGCCAGCGGCGCGGCGGTGCTCTCCCGGCCGAAGACCCGGCGGGCGCCGACCCGGGTGCCGGCCGGGCGCAACCTGGACCCGCTCGCGGCGCCGAAGCTGCCGCTGCCCCGGCTGCTCGGGGTGGTGGAGCAGATCCGGCGCGGCGAGGCGGCGGCGCGGGCGGCCCGGCGGGCCCCGGCGGTGGTCCGCGGCGGCGCGACGCGCACCGGTCCGGTGCCGGCGCACACCCACTCCGACGCGCTCGCGGTGCTCCAGCAAGCCGTGCGGGACAAGGCGCTGGTCTGGGTCGGCTACGTCGACGCGCACGGGGCGACCGCGTCCCGGCTGGTCCGGCCGGTGTCGATCGGGGCGGGCTACCTGCGTGCCGAGGACGAGCGCACGGAGATGCTGCACACGTTCGCGCTGCACCGGATCACCGCGGCGGTGCTGGAGGACTGATCGGTCACTGCCCGTTGTGCCGGAACGCGCCGATCACGGAGACGGCGAGCAGCAGCCCGAACCCGGCGCCGGCCGACTCACCGACCGAGTCGACGAAGCCCTGGCGTTGCACGAGCAGCCCGAAGAGGAACCAGCCGAACAGGGCGACGGCGGCGGCCGAGTAGCCGACCAGGACCGCGGTGGGCACCTCGTGCTCGGGCTGCCGCTGCTGCTCGGGGAGCACCTCGTGGTCGACCGTCATGCCAGTCCCTCCCGCCCCGTCCGGACCCGCTTCCAGCGTGACACCGGCGCGTCCGGGCGGACAGGGGACAAAACCCTGAACTCAGGTGCCGGGTCGGCGGCCGAAGACGACCACCCGGGTGCCGATCGAGCCCAGCTCCCAGAGCCGGACCGCGTCCCGGTGCAGCAGGTTGACGCAGCCGTGCGACCCGATCGACTTGTCGTGCAGGTAGGTGGTGGTCTCGTGGAACCCGATCCCGCCGTTGAACTGCTGCCAGTAGGGCAGCCACACCTCGTACGGGTTGGACCACTCCTTCAGGTTCCGGCCGCCGACGGAGTAGGTGCCGGACGGGGTGGCGTACCCGGCCATGCCGGTGCGGGTGACCGTCGGGCCCATCAGCACCTTGCCGCCGCGCATCGCCCAGACGGTCTGCCGGGTCAGGTCGACGCAGAAGGTGAGGCCGGAGCCGGCCTTGCAGCGGTGCACGTCGGTGGTGGCCAGCCGCCGCGCCACGTCGTACGTGGTGTCGCCCGCGCGGCCGGCGGCGGGGTTGATCCCGTACCGGCGCTGGAACTTCTTGATCGCCGTGCAGTCGGCGGCGGACTGCTTGCCGTCCACGGTGACCGGCCCGAACCCGCCCAGCCGGGCCAGGTACGTCTCCACGGCCCGCTGGTGCTCGCCCTGCGGGCAGCCGGTGAACCCGGTCGGGCTCGGCTTGGGCGTGGCGGTCGGCGCCGTCCGGCTGGGCTTCGGCGTGGCCGTCCGGCTCGGCTCCGCCGACGGGGACGTGGTCGTCTGGTCCGGCGTGGGCACCGCGCTCGCCCCCGATACTCGCTCCGTCTCGGCGACGGGGGCCGGGGCGGCGGCCCCGGACTCGTCGCGTCGCGGATCGAGCGCGCACGCACCGACGCCGACCAGCACGACCGCAGCCAGGGTGACGACCCGGACGGTGAACCGGACACGCTTCATGGAGCCTCCCCTGGGCAGTTGTCCCGCTTGCTAGACGTGTGGGAAGACTGTCACGTTGCCTGTGCCGTGTGACTTTTTCCGGACACCTTCCCCCGTGCAACACTGGATGGTCCGCCTTCGGCAGGTCAGCCGGGCTGCGGGCGACGAATCCGGCACAAGGAGAGGACGCTGGCGTGAGCGGTGGACCACTGATCGTGCAGTCGGACAAGACCCTGCTGCTGGAGATCGATCACCCCGACGCGCAGGCGTGCCGGATGGCGATCGCGCCCTTCGCCGAGTTGGAGCGCTCGCCAGAGCACGTGCACACCTACCGGCTCACCCCGCTGGGGCTGTGGAACGCCCGGGCCGCCGGCCACGACGCCGAGGGTGTGGTGGACGCGCTGATCAAGTACTCCCGCTACCCGGTGCCGCACGCGCTGCTGGTCGACGTGGCCGAGACCATGGACCGGTACGGCCGGCTCCAGCTCGCCAACGACCTGGTGCACGGCCTGGTGCTGCGCGCCCTGGACCGGCTGGTGCTGATCGAGGTCGCCAAGAGCAAGAAGCTCGCCGGCATGCTCGGCAACAAGATCGACGACGACACCATCCAGGTGCACCCGTCCGAGCGGGGCCGGCTCAAGCAAGCGCTGCTCAAGCTCGGCTGGCCGGCCGAGGACCTGGCCGGCTACGTCGACGGCGAGGCGCACCCGATCGAGCTGGCCGAGGCCGGCAAGGACGGCGGCAAGCCGTGGACCCTGCGGTCGTACCAGCGGGAGGCCGTGGACGCCTTCTGGGCCGGCGGCTCCGGCGTGGTGGTGCTCCCCTGCGGCGCCGGCAAGACCCTGGTCGGCGCGGCGGCGATGGCCGAGGCGAAGGCGACCACCCTGATCCTGGTCACCAACACGGTCGCCGGCCGGCAGTGGAAGCGGGAGCTGGTGGCCCGCACCTCGCTCACCGAGGAGGAGATCGGCGAGTACTCGGGCGAGCGCAAGGAGATCCGCCCGGTCACCATCGCCACGTACCAGGTGCTCACCTCGCGGCGCGGCGGCGCGTTCACCCACCTGGACCTGTTCGGCGCCCGCGACTGGGGCCTGGTCATCTACGACGAGGTCCACCTGCTGCCCGCGCCGATCTTCCGGTTCACCGCGGACCTCCAGGCCCGCCGCCGGCTCGGCCTCACGGCGACTCTGGTACGCGAGGACGGCCGGGAGGGCGACGTGTTCAGCCTGATCGGCCCCAAGCGGTACGACGCGCCGTGGAAGGACATCGAGCAGCAGGGCTGGATCGCCCCGGCCGACTGCACCGAGGTACGGGTCACCCTAACCGACGCCGAGCGGATGGCGTACGCGACCGCGGAGGCCGAGGAGCGCTACCGAATGGCCGCGACGGCTCGCACCAAGCTGCCGGTGGTGAAGGCGCTGGTCGACCGGCACCCGGGCGAGCAGGTGCTCGTCATCGGCGGCTACATCGACCAGCTGCACCAGCTCGGCGAATACCTGGACGCGCCGATCGTGCAGGGGTCGACGACCAACAAGGAGCGCGAGCGGCTGTTCGACGCGTTCCGCTCGGGTGAGATCCGGACGCTGGTGATCTCCAAGGTGGGGAACTTCTCCATCGACCTGCCTGAGGCTGCCGTGGCGATCCAGGTGTCCGGGACGTTCGGGTCTCGGCAGGAGGAGGCGCAGCGGCTGGGGCGGGTGCTCCGGCCGAAGGCCGACGGTCGGCAGGCGCACTTCTACACGGTGGTGTCCCGCGACACGATCGATACCGAGTACGCGGCGCACCGGCAGCGCTTCCTCGCCGAGCAGGGGTACGCGTACACCATCGTGGACGCAGATGACGTACTCGGGCCGTCGCTGCCGTCGTTCGACTGATCAGGCGGCGCTGAGCTTCCGCAGCACGTACTGGTTGAGGCTGATGCCGTCCTCGGCCGCGTGGATGGCGAGTTCGCGGTGCAGGCTCTCGCCGACGCGAAGGTTGAACTTGCCCGAGTAGCTGCGCTCAGCGAACGGCTTCGGGACCTGTTCGCCCTGCTCCTCCATGTCGGCGATCACGTCACGCAGCAGATCCTGCAGCCCCTGCAGAGCCTCGATCTGAGAGGACGCGAGCCACGAGAGGGACGGAAACTCGGCGCAGGTGGCCACGAACTCGTGGTCCTCGGGTGACCAGGTGACGCGGTAGGTGTAGTGGGTGATCTCGGGACGGGCTTCGGGCTGCCTCACATGGCCTCCTTCTTGTCGATCGCTTTGAGCACCTGCCGGACCTGGTACGCCTTCGCCTTGCCCTTGTCGTCCTGGATGTTGATCCGCGGGTCGCCCGCCCAGGGCATCTTGAACACCGCGTGGGAGGTGCCCGTCTGTCGCGGCTTCCCGAAGTAGTGCTCGCACACCCGGTAGAGATCGTTGTAGGCGATGTTCTGCGGGTTCTTCCGCATCGCGTCAACGAGCTTGGCTATGGACGACACCTGGCGATGGTACTACTGGCGGTACCATCGGCGCAAAGCTTCGTCCGCTCTGGTGATTGGTGGGCGATCAGCGTGCCGGAGATCAAGGGCCTGCTCTGTCAGGCTCGCCATCTCGACCAGGTCGAAGGGACGGCACGCGAAGCCATCGCTCTGATGCTCGACGTCGACCCGCAGAACTTCGCCGTCGACCTCCAGCCCAACCCAGCGCAAGAAGTGACGCGCGGCACCCGGGGCACCCCGACACAGTCGTGTCCTGCAACGAAGTCGATCAATAGCGACTTCCGTGCCCGCTACCCCGGCCCCAGCCCCCGTCGGGGGATGCGGTTTCAGGTTGTTGGCCGCTGCCGGCTGGTGACAACCCACGTCGACGAGCAGGTGGCGGGCCTCGTTGGTTGACGTTTAGGTCCAGCCTGCATCAGGGCTCGCGCTGCCTTGCTGCTGCCTCGCTGCCTGACGCCTCGCCCAAAGCGCTGTGCACAGCGTGCAGTGTTGTCCGCTCGCGTTTACCCCAGGCTCCCGTCTGCGGACCACCGCCGGCGATACAGTGCGAGCAGAGCCATCAGTCAGCCGCTGACAACCGCTCCGATAAGCGCGCTCGCCGACACTGCGAGGCCGAGGCCCAGGACCAAGTAGCGCCACGGCGCGAGCGACGCAACTCGCCCCGGGCCTTGGCGGTAGGGAATCCCAGCGATCAGCACAGCGATCGCCACCGGCGCGAGGGCCATCCACGAGTCCTCGATGCTGACTAGGCGGAAGTACGCGATCGCCAGGACAGTACCAAGTGCGAGTCCGCCGAGCATGGCTGACCAACCGCGCCAATCGGGCACTCTGACTCTCAACATCCGGCAGCCCTACCCGTCCACATGCGATGTCAATCACCCGTGTTCCCAGCAGACAGTCCGATCATGTCGAGAAAATTCTGAACCATTTTCGGGCATCAGTGCCGCCAGCAAGATGACGCGGAATCAGCGCCGGGTGGACTCGGCGACGAAGACGCCGCGGCCCGGGCGGCCGACCAGCACACCCTGCTCCCGCAGCGTCGCCACCGCCCGATGGATCGTCGACACCGACACGTCGTAGTGGTCACTCAGTTGCTGTGTGGACGGAATCTGCGACCCGGGCTGGAACTCGCCCTCCTCGATCCGCCTCAGCAGGTCGTTGATCAGCTCGCTCATCGTCGGCGGAATCGGCACGTGGAGGCCCCTTGCAGTCGGTTGGCGCTCCCAGTATCGAGCAACAGGTGAAACAGCGGCAATAACTGACGTAGGAGCAGCAGGCAGGAGCGTCAGCGAGATTCGACAGATAAGAGAGCGTTGACAGAGGTGAGAGGTATCGGTAGCGTCGCTCTCGGTGATGCGGTGCTGCTGCGGTCGGTTGGCGCCTCTCGTACCGGTCTCGCATCGCCGTCGAGACCTCATACCCTCCGCGCTCCCCCAGCGCGGCGGGGCGGTCTCCGCCGATCGCAAGCGGCGGAGGCCGCCCCGCCCTCCACGATCCGCGGCCTCCACGAAGGGCGGTCACCTCGTGCGCAACCTGCTCCGCCGGCTGACCCGCCGGCCCCACGACCCGCACCCCACGCCAACCAACACCGCACCGTTGCACCGCACCCCACTACGCCCCTGGCAGGTGCGGGATCGCTGCTTCAACGTCCGCCGGCGCGGCCTCGACCCGGTCGAGATCCACACCTTCCTGCACCGGGTGGCCGACGAGCTGGCCGTCGCGCAGACCGCCCTGGTCGCGGTGCAGGAGGAGAACGTCCGCATCAAGAACGCCCTGCGTGCCTGGCAGAGCGCCCAGTCGGCGAACCGCCTCTACCGATGACCGACCGCTGGGTTATCCACCTGCCGGTGACCGCGCCCGACCTGCACCGCGCCCGGATCTTCGCGCGCACCGCCGCTCGGGTGTTGGCCCAGCTCAGCGCCCGGGTCGAGCCGGGCGGGGTGACCGTGTCGGCGGAGGACGAGCAGTGCGTACGCCATTGGGTCTTTTGCGACCGGCCGCTGCCCAGCGGCGGGCGGTGTGCGCTGCCGGTGGATCACACGGCGGCCTGCGCGCGGCGCGCGCCGTGGCTCAGCCGCCGATGAGGGGCGATGCGGGTCAGTGCTGGTGAATGGCCGCCGTCCCGTCGGGTACGCGGGTTGGGACGCCCGAGGATCGCCAGCTCCGATCTGCCGCACGACAGAAGAGAGGCACGCGATGAGGGACAGACTTCTCAAAGGGTTGAAGCGGAAGGCCCACTCGATCATGGTGCGCCGCAGGCGCCGGGATTCCGTGATCGGCAGGCCGAGCCGCTCCAGAAGACCCGGCCGCCTCTTCCAGTGAGCGTCAGGCGCGGCGGCGCAGGTAGCGGGCGCGGCGGCCGGCGTCGCGGAGCCCGAGCCGCCGGTACAGGCCGGCGGCCGGGTTGTTGTCGTTGACGCAGAGCCACGCCTCGCGGGCGCCGTCGGCCGCGAGGGCCCGCAGCGCGCCGGCCACCAGGTACGCGCCGACCCGCCGTCCCCGCCAGCCGGGGACGACGCCCACCTGGTCGATCCAGTTGTCGATGACGTTGAGGAAGCCCACGGCGCTGCCGTCGGGGCCTCGGGCGATCATCGACAGGTCCGGCCGGTACCCGTCGTCGTCCCGCAGCTCGCCCAGCCATTCGTCGGGCTCCGGCTCGACGAAGCCGGGCCGGTCGGCGAAGGACGCGCGGTAGGTCTCGAACAGCTCGACATCGAGCTTCACCGGCTCGGCGCGGATGCCGTCCGGCGACGCGACCTCCGGGATCGTGGCGAGGTCGTGCCGCAGCACCCACTCGGTGAAGGTCCGCTCGAGGCCGCGCGCCGTGAACAGGGCGTCCGCTGCCGGGGTCCACGTCTCGGTGGTCACCAGCAGGTCGGCGTCGCCGGCCTGCTCCTCCGCCCAGCTCAGCAGCCGGCCGCCGAGGCCCCGCTCGCGCCAGGCCGGATGTACCAGGCCGGTGCTGGTGGCCGGCTGGCGGTCGCTGCCGACCCCCACGGCCGCGACCAGGCTGCCGGCGTGCCAGGCGCCGAGGGTACGGGTCTGGAGCAGCCGGGCCCGCAGCAGCGGCGGACTGGTGAACAGCGGCAGCCCGCCGTCGACGGCCAGGCACGCCTCGGCCAGCTCGGTCAGCGCCGGGAGGCGCTCCTCACCGAACTCTTTCCAGGTCAGCGCGTCCGCACCCGGGTCCACCATGATCCTCTGCCTTCCCTGCCGCCGATCGCCGGACGACCGGCCGTGGCGGCTGATGCCGAGTACCGGCGCGACGGCGTCCGGTGGGCAGTAGGCACGCCGGCTGGTCTCACTGTCAACGGGTTTCATGGGTCGAGCGGTGAAGGAAAGCCGCCGGTAGCGTGCGGCGGCGTGGATGTCTTCCTGCTCTGGCACGTCCGGCACGCCCGATGGCTCGACGGGCGGCCGACGACGCACCGGGACGAAGCCGGCGAGCTGATCTGGGACGAGGAGGACGGCGACGATCTCAAGATCCTCGGGGTGTACTCGTCGGAGGAGCGCGCGGAGGAACGGATCCAGCGGGCGAGGGAGCTGCCGGGCTTCCGCGATGAGCCGGACTGCTTCTACATCAACCGCTACACGCTCGACGAGGACCACTGGACCGACGGCTTCGTGTCCGTCCCGGACTAGCCACAACGCCGTTCAGTTAGGCCGGTGGCTGGCCTGTCAAGGTTCGTTGGTGACGACGTCGATGTTGGTGGTGGCCTTGTAGGTGCGGCGGTCGATGT